>NZ_JALPRG010000029.1:0-1518 GCF_030464945.1 Paraburkholderia sp. CHISQ3 | reverse complement strand
CCAATACTGTTCGGTTAGATATTTTTAGGCATCCGCCATGATGCCGATAGCGGTTTCGGCGAGACCAGCACGATGGTCAAATCAACGCGTTGATGCAGCTTTTGTCCGCGCTTGTGACTTGCAAATGCGGTACCCCTTCGTTTAACCATTCGCGGGTTCTTACGTTGATGACTTCTGGCGCACTTGAGGGCCCCTGCGCTTTGCAGCAGTTGTGCGAACCACTGTTTTCGTTTCCGCGGCCTTGCTGGGGGGGAAAGCGCCAGACTGAGGCTGGGCGCGTCGAAACAGATGGACATGTTCAGTGAACGACAGGTCCAGTGGATCTTTTTTCCCTTGCCTCGCGGCGCTGTGCATTAACCAGCGCACTGCATAGTGCGCCAGCATCCACCCGTAGAACTCCTGGCACACCAGGTCCGGCGTTTTACTGCGCAGTACACGTCGGCTCTGACGCAGATGTGTTTTCAATTCATCAAACACACTCTCTACATGCCAGCGGGCATGATAAAGCGCCGCCAGTTCTTTAGCGGGTGCCATGAGCGGATCAAGCAGGGTCGTCATCAACCTGTAGCGGGGCTCACTCTCCGGCATGTTGGGCAAGGCGTATTCGATAACCCTGACCTCGATGGCCTCCAGCGCCCGCGCACCTTTCCCCTCGCGTCGATAAATCGTGCTTAAAAATGAACCATCTTCCAGCACCTTCCTGACTGGAAGGTTCCTGCTTTTGGCAACGCGCCACAGCAACTGCGCACCGGTCTGGCTGGCTTGTTGCCAGTGCTCAAATCCATTAAACCCGCGATCCGCCATGCACAGCATCGTGCTATCGAGCGTAGGCAGCAGAGACTGGCAAAGCGTCCACTCCGCATCCCGGTACGCCCCGATGCTGCCTGCCAGTATTGCATGAGTGCCACATTCGACCAGCACCGCGCACTGCGCCTTGGGGTAGCCGGCAGGCCCGCGTCCTCCCTCAGGGTATCCAAACGCGTCGGCGTTGACCTGCTCATCCGGCACATCAAAACTGCTACCATCCATGGCCACCAGACGCAGGCCCGCGTAAAAGCTCCCGGGGTGTTGCTCCATGACGGCCAGGGCCGGGCAACACTGCGCCTGCAGATCGCGCAAAACAGCGGCTCCAATCTTTGTACGCGCTTCCGTAATCGATGCCTTGCTGACCGTCGTCGACGTCGCGCTGCCTTCCAGCCACGCCAGCCCCTGGGTCATGGCGGCAAATACATCTTCATATGCCGCCTCGGGATACAGGCTCAGGGCCATGCTGAAGTACACCACTGTACTCGCCGGAAATCTGCGCACGCGCTGACTATTACACCCATGCCTCTCAAGAAGCTGAACCACCGCTTCCATCGGATAGACCCGGGCAAACAGACTGGCTCCGAGATGATCCGATAACCGTATCCCTTGACCCAGCGTCGCCCTGGTTCGCGCCATGTATGCACCTCTGATCATCGAGGTTATAGCTTACCAGGTTTTCGCTACCCATCAATCTAACCGAACAGTATTGGG
>NZ_JALPRG010000028.1:0-1840 GCF_030464945.1 Paraburkholderia sp. CHISQ3 | reverse complement strand
CTGATCGAGATCTGGAGTTCGATGCCAGACCTCTACCTGCTGATCATCTTCGCCTCGATCTTCGAGCCGACGCTGTGGCTGCTGTTCATCCTGCTGTCGATGTTCGGCTGGCTGGTCCTCTCCGACTACGTGCGCGCCGAATTCCTGCGCAACCGCTCGCTCGATTACGTGAAGGCCGCCCGTACCATGGGTCTCACGAACTGGCAGATCATGTGGCGCCACGTGCTGCCCAACAGCCTGACGCCGGTCATCACGTTCCTGCCGTTCCGCATGAGCGCCGCGATCCTCTCGCTGACCAGTCTCGACTTCCTGGGGCTTGGCGTGCCACCGCCCACACCGAGCCTCGGCGAGCTGCTGCAGGAGGGCAAGAACAACCTCGATGCGTGGTGGATCTCGATCTCGGCGTTCTCGGCACTGGTGATCACGCTGCTGCTGCTGACCTTCATGGGTGACGCACTGCGCAACGCGCTCGACACGCGCATGCGCGGTTCGGCATTCGGCGGAGGCAAGTGATGGCTCAGCCAACGACTCAACCCCTGCTGGAAATCGACCGCTTCTCGGTGCGCTTTGGCGACAAGGTGGCGGTGCAAGATCTGAGCCTCTCCATCGCACGTGGCGAACGCGTGGCGCTCGTCGGTGAATCGGGCTCGGGCAAGAGCGTGACCGCGCTGTCCATCCTGCGGCTTGTCGCCCAGGCGGAACTGAGCGGGCGCATCCTGCTCGACGGTGATGACCTGCTGCAGAAGACCGAGCAGCAGATGCGCGGTATCCGCGGTGCGGACGTCGCAATGGTGTTTCAGGAGCCGATGACCGCGCTCAACCCGCTCTATACGATCGGCAAGCAGATTGCAGAAAGCTTACGGCTGCACGAGGGCTTAAGACCCAATGCAGCCCGTCAACGCGGTATCGAACTGCTCAAACGCACCGGCATTCCCGAGCCGGAACGGCGCATCGACAGCTTTCCGCACCAGTTATCGGGTGGCCAGCGCCAGCGCGCGATGATCGCGATGGCGCTCGCGTGCCGGCCGCGCCTGCTGCTGGCCGACGAACCGACCACCGCGCTCGACGTGACCGTGCGCCAGCAGATCGTCGACCTGCTGATCGGCCTGCAGGAGCAGGAAGCGGCAGACCGCGGCATGGCCGTACTGCTGATCACGCACGACCTGAACCTGGTGAAGCGCTTCGCGCAACGCGTAGCGGTGATGGAAAAGGGCGTGCTGGTGGAAACCAACACCACCGAAGAGCTGTTCTCGAACCCGCAGCATCCGTACACGAAGCGACTGCTGGACAGCGAACCGCAGCGCGCGATCGATGCGATCGAACCGGATGCGCGTACGCTGCTCGACGTGGAAAAGCTCGCAATCGACTACCGGATTCCGGCCAAGGGCTGGCGTTCGATGTTTGGCCGCGCAACGTTCCGCGCGGTGCACGAGCTTGACCTGAATCTCAAACGTGGCGAAACGCTGGGCATCGTGGGCGAGTCAGGCTCGGGGAAATCGACACTGGCGGCGACCGTGCTGGGGCTGCAACGGCCTGCGACCGGCGAGATCCGCATCGACGGCATCCCGTTGCCGAAGTCGGGGCAAAGCCGCGAGCGGCGTGAACTGTGCGCACGCATGCAGGTGGTGTTTCAGGACCCGTTCGGCTCGCTCTCGCCGCGTATGACCGTCGAACAGATCATCGGTGAAGGGCTGGCCGTGCATCATAAAAACGTCGAGACGAAAGAGCGGCGCGGACGCGTTGCGGCATTGCTTGAGGAAGTGGGCATGCCGGCCGAATCGATGGTGCGCTATCCGCACGAATTCTCAGGCGGCCAGCGTCAGCGGATCGCAATCGCACG
>NZ_JALPRG010000027.1:0-2482 GCF_030464945.1 Paraburkholderia sp. CHISQ3 | reverse complement strand
TGTTGATTTCCACCGAGTCTTAACCCACCGATTTCATCTAAATCTGACCCACCCCGAGACAGCGTAGTACATCTATTGCGGTGTGGATAACTCTTCGTTACCCGCTGGTTTTGCTGCTCTCTTTCTTGTTGTCTTCGCCTTGGCAGAACTGGTCCTGAAGCGCCACGATTCATTGCCCGTTTCGACGATGTGGCAGTGATGGGTAACGCGGTCCAGCAGCGCTGTCGTCATCTTTGCATCCCCGAACACGCTCGCCCACTCGCCGAAGCTGAGATTGGTCGTGATCGCGACGCTCGTGTGCTCGTAAAGCTTTGAGAGCAGATGGAACAGCAATGCACCGCCGGTCTGGCTGAACGGCAGATAGCCCAGCTCATCAAGAATGACCAGATCGACGTACATCAGCTTGTGAGCGATCTGGCCTTGTTTGCCGGTGGATTTCTCCTGCTCCAGGGCGTTGGTCAGCTCGACGGTTGAGAAGTAGCGCACACGCTTGCCGTGGCGCTGTACGGCTTCGATTCCGATCGCTGAGGCAAGGTGTGTCTTGCCGGTGCCGGGGCCGCCAATGAACACGACGTTGTGCGCGCTTTCGAGGAACGACAGCTCACTCAGTTCGCGCACCAGTGCTTCGTCAACGTGCGCCTGCGCGAAGTCGAAGCCCTTCAGGTCGCGGTGGGCCGGGAAGCGCGCAGCGGTCATCTGGTAGGCGATCGAGCGTACCTGCCGTTCGGCGGTCTCAGCCATCAACAGCTGCTTCATGAAGCGCTCCGGCTCGAATTCAGTGTGACGCGACTGTGCGAGCAGTTCCGGCCACGTGCTCGCCATGCCGTGTAGTTTGAGGCCCTTGAGCTGAGCCGCGATATCGTTAGACATGACGATCCTCCGGTGGGTTGGCGCGCAGCGCCTCGTAGCGGCTCACGTCGGCCGCGGGCTCTTCCTTGAGCTGGAGTTTCGTCGTGGCGAGGCTGGCACCCGCGACGGGCGCCTTCAGCCGGCTCAGCACGTTCAGGACGTGCTCTCCGCTGGGGCGTCCTGAATCCAGCGCAGCCTGTACGGCGAGCAGTACGGCATCGAGTCCGTGTTCGCGCACCGCTGCGAGCACCTGCGTCATGACGCGATCGCCACCCGGGTGCTTCAGCAGGTGCCGCTGCAACAGCTGCAGCGGCTGCGGCATCGTGATGAACGGAGCCCCGTTGCGCAGCGCGCCGGGTTTGCGCTCGACCAGCGTGATGTAGTGTCGCCAGTCGTAAAAGGTCATGTGCCGCTCGAAGCTGCGTTCGTGGCGTGCGATCTCCTGGGCGTCGGCGACGACGCTGAGGTACGCCGGATAGCAGCGCACGCTTACCAGCTGGTTCGTGTATTCGGTAGGCACGCTGTAGCGGTTGCGCTGGAAGTGGATCAGGCTGGTCGACGAGACCCGCAGGGTCTGCTCGACGTAGCCGTCGAACGGCCGTGGATTGGGCATCAGCCGGGTGCGCTCGTCCTGCAGCACGTCCTCGACCATCAGCTCGGGCCACTGCGGGTGCCGCATGTGCCACGCGTCGCGACACTGGGCGGCAACCCATTCGTTCAGGATCTCCAGCGTTTCCCAGCGCCGTAGCGCTGCTGCGTGCCAGATCTGGCGTCGCCGGTCCTGAACGTTCTTCTCGACGATGCCTTTCTCCCAGCCGGCTGCCCGGTTGCAGAATTCCGGCTCGAACAGGTAGTGACTGCACATCGCTTCGAAGCGCGCGTTGACCGCACGCTCCTTGCCGCGACCAACCTTGTCCACGGCGGTCTTCATGTTGTCGTAGATGCCGCGCCGGGGCACGCCGCCGAACGCGGCGAATGCGCGGGCGTGCGCATCGAACAGCATCTCGTGACTCTGTGTGGGATAGGCGACGAGCCAGAACGCGCGGCTGGAGTTAAGTTTGACGTGGGCGACCTCCAGGCGTCGCCGCAGCCCACCAATAAAAGCGTATTCGCAGCTCCAGTCAAACTGGAAGGCTTCGCCGGGTTCGAAGGCGAGCGGCACGAAGGCCTTCCTGCGAGGCGCCTCAGCCTGCTCCTCGTGCCAGCGCCTCGCGAACGCGCTCACGCGGCCGTAGCTGCCGGCGTAACCCTCGGCGCGGATCGCCTCGAACATGAAGCGGGCGGTGCGCCGGTCGCGCTTCGGGCGATGACTGTCGGCACGCAGCCAACCCGCCAGCTGTGCGGCCCAGTCGTCGATGACGCTCGGGCTGACGCGCTTCGGATACTTCGGCTCGACGGCATCGGTCTGCCGCAGCCAGCTGCGCACCGTGTTTCGGGACAGGCCCGTACGCCTCGCAATCTCGCGCAGCGGGACCTTCTCGCGGAAATACATCCGCCTGATCTTGGCCAATATACCCACCGTGATCACCTTTGTATCCCCTGCTCAAAGATTGAGCAGGACATTCAATCACGTGGGTCAAAATTCGATGAAAATTTGCGGCTCTAGTGGGTCAGTTCTGCGCGGACATCAACA
>NZ_JALPRG010000026.1:2500-5560 GCF_030464945.1 Paraburkholderia sp. CHISQ3 | reverse complement strand
CAGCATGAGGAGCCTGACGATTACCTACTTTCACACGGGCAATCCGCACTATCATCGGCGTGGAGTCGTTTCACGGTCCTGTTCGGGATGGGAAGGGGTGGTACCGACACGCTATGGTCATCAGGCATGACTTGTTGCTGTGTCGCCTTTGAGGGCGCTACAGCCAATCTGGAAGAAGTAGTTGAGAGGAAGCCTCTCGTTTGGGGTTGTGCGTATCGTGCACAACACTGATCTCAAACCTGGTGTGCGGTAAGACACACCTGTTATAGGATCAAGCCTTACGGGCAATTAGTATCAGTTAGCTTAACGCATTACTGCGCTTCCACACCTGACCTATCAACGTCCTGGTCTTGAACGACCCTTCAAGGGGCTCGAAGCCCCGGGGATATCTCATCTTAAGGCGAGTTTCCCGCTTAGATGCTTTCAGCGGTTATCTCTTCCGAACATAGCTACCCGGCGATGCCACTGGCGTGACAACCGGTACACCAGAGGTTCGTCCACTCCGGTCCTCTCGTACTAGGAGCAGCCCCCTTCAAATATCCAGCGCCCACGGCAGATAGGGACCAAACTGTCTCACGACGTTTTAAACCCAGCTCACGTACCTCTTTAAATGGCGAACAGCCATACCCTTGGGACCGGCTACAGCCCCAGGATGAGATGAGCCGACATCGAGGTGCCAAACACCGCCGTCGATATGAACTCTTGGGCGGTATCAGCCTGTTATCCCCAGAGTACCTTTTATCCGTTGAGCGATGGCCCTTCCATACAGAACCACCGGATCACTATGACCTGCTTTCGCACCTGCTCGACTTGTCGGTCTCGCAGTTAAGCACGCTTATGCCATTGCACTATCAGCACGATTTCCGACCGTACCTAGCGTACCTTCGTACTCCTCCGTTACACTTTGGGAGGAGACCGCCCCAGTCAAACTGCCTGCCATGCACTGTCCCCGACCCGGATAACGGGCCAAGGTTAGAACCTCAAACAAACCAGGGTGGTATTTCAAGGACGGCTCCACGCAGACTGGCGTCCACGCTTCAAAGCCTCCCACCTATCCTACACAGACCGGTTCAAAGTCCAATGCAAAGCTGCAGTAAAGGTTCATGGGGTCTTTCCGTCTAGCCGCGGGGAGATTGCATCATCACAAACACTTCAACTTCGCTGAGTCTCGGGAGGAGACAGTGTGGCCATCGTTACGCCATTCGTGCAGGTCGGAACTTACCCGACAAGGAATTTCGCTACCTTAGGACCGTTATAGTTACGGCCGCCGTTTACCGGGACTTCAATCAAGAGCTTGCACCCCATCATTTAATCTTCCGGCACCGGGCAGGCGTCACACCCTATACGTCCACTTTCGTGTTTGCAGAGTGCTGTGTTTTTATTAAACAGTCGCAGCCACCAGTTTATTGCAACCCCTTCACCCTCCTGGCGCAGGCCAGTCAAGCTACAGGGGCGTACCTTATCCCGAAGTTACGGTACCAATTTGCCGAGTTCCTTCTCCCGAGTTCTCTCAAGCGCCTTAGAATACTCATCTCGCCCACCTGTGTCGGTTTGCGGTACGGTCAACGTGAAACTGAAGCTTAGAGGCTTTTCCTGGAACCCCTTCCAGTTGCTTCGCTCCCGAAGGAGCTCGCGCCACACCCTTGAATTACGCACCCGGATTTGCCAAAGTGCCTTCTCCAATGCAGCGACCGGGACTTCCAACACCCGGACAACCTTCCGCGATCCGTCCCCCCATCGCATTTCACGTCGGTGCAGGAATATTGACCTGCTTCCCATCAGCTACGCATTTCTGCCTCACCTTAGGGGCCGACTCACCCTACGCCGATGAACGTTGCGTAGGAAACCTTGGGCTTACGGCGAGGGGGCCTTTCACCCCCTTTATCGCTACTCATGTCAGCATTCGCACTTCCGATACCTCCAGCGCACTTTTCAATGCACCTTCGCAGGCTTACGGAACGCTCTCCTACCATGCACATAAATGTGCATCCGCAGCTTCGGTATATGACTTAGCCCCGTTACATCTTCCGCGCAGGACGACTCGATCAGTGAGCTATTACGCTTTCTTTAAAGGATGGCTGCTTCTAAGCCAACCTCCTGACTGTTTTAGCCTTCCCACTTCGTTTCCCACTTAGTCATATTTCGGGACCTTAGCTGGCGGTCTGGGTTGTTTCCCTCTTGACACCGGACGTTAGCACCCGATGTCTGTCTCCCGTGATTGCACTCTTCGGTATTCGGAGTTTGCTATGGCGAAGTAATCCGCAATGGACCCTTCAACCATGACAGTGCTCTACCCCCGAAGGTGATACACGAGGCACTACCTAAATAGTTTTCGGAGAGAACCAGCTATTTCCAGGTTTGTTTAGCCTTTCACCCCTATCCACAGCTCATCCCCTAACTTTTCAACGTTAGTGGGTTCGGACCTCCAGTACGTGTTACCGCACCTTCATCCTGGCCATGGATAGATCACCTGGTTTCGGGTCTACACCCAGCGACTGAATCGCCCTGTTCGGACTCGCTTTCGCTACGCCTGCCCTAATCGGTTAAGCTTGCCACTGAATGTAAGTCGCTGACCCATTATACAAAAGGTACGCCGTCACCCCTTGCGAGGCTCCGACTGTTTGTATGCATGCGGTTTCAGGATCTATTTCACTCCCCTCCCGGGGTTCTTTTCGCCTTTCCCTCACGGTACTGGTTCACTATCGGTCGATCACGAGTATTTAGCCTTGGAGGATGGTCCCCCCATCTTCAGACAGGATTTCACGTGTCCCGCCCTACTTGTCGTACACCTAGTTCTTCCTCACTGTTTTCGCTTACAGGGCTATCACCTGCTATGGCCGCACTTTCCAGAGCGTTCAGCTAACAACGAAGATAAAGAGTACAGGCTGATCCCATTTCGCTCGCCACTACTCTGGGAATCTCGGTTGATTTCTTTTCCTGCGGTTACTTAGATGTTTCAGTTCACCGCGTTCGCTTCACGTAGCCTATGTATTCAGCTACGGATACTCCATAAGGAGTGGGTTTCCCCATTCGGACATCTCCGGATCAAAGCTTGTTTGC
>NZ_JALPRG010000025.1:0-6685 GCF_030464945.1 Paraburkholderia sp. CHISQ3 | reverse complement strand
CGAGGCCATTCTCCAAGACTGAAATGGTCCGAAGAAATCAGGCAGGTCAGGCCCACGAACTGCTCGATACCCTGATCAAGCCGAACTCCATTCATCCGGGTTATGTGCGAGGCGAAACGAGTGAGGCTGCGGCCGATATGAGCGTCGAGGAAGGCGCAACGTTAAGCGTAGAGCACGATCAGGCGGACAATCTGTTTAAACATTGCCGTATCACACGAAAGTGCGGCAAAGTCGAGCGTTGCGCGCACCAACTTCTGGGATGTAAAGAACGTGACGGCTGCTGCAATCGTAAGGCGCCTTGCCGCCTAAGTTCGACGCGCATATCTGCCGCGTTTCCGGCTGCGCAAGGGCCAACAATTTGACAATTCCCCCGTTATCTCAGAAGCCCTATTAAGGCTGCCTTGGCAGCCGCCTGTATTTTGTTCGCGCACCCTAGTTTGGCAACGATGTTCTTAATATGAAAATTGACCGTGCACTCAGCAATTATGAGAATTTTCGCTATTTCGTATGCTGTTTTGCCGTCCGCCGTCCATTTCAGGACATCGATTTCCCGAGCAGTTAAAATACCCTCGGCGAACCGATCGACCGTCAGTCGCGGTGCCATAATTGCGTGTGCTGCTTGAGACAGTAGGATCACTACCGCTTCATTGCTGATCCGCTCTCCAGGACTGATTGGGCATGAATTGCGTGCCAGTGTCAGTAACCCGACCGTGCCGTCTGCGCCCCGCGATGCCGCTGACCAGCCATGAACAATTCCGAACGATGACGCTTCGTCCCAGAAGGAACCATGTTTTCCCGTGTCATTACCCGTCCACGCTACAGGACTATCCGTCGCAAGTGCATTCTTGACTGTCGGATCCACTCCAATGTATTGCCTCTCGAAATACCGCGCTTTCCACTCGTCTGGGTAAGTTGAGGTCATGATGATTTGCGGTTTCGTGATGGGAACGGGATATCGTATTCCGTATGCGGCATGATCGAAACCTAGATGCTGCGCCGCCCTGATGAGTACTGCGAGCATGTCGGCCTCCGTTCTGCAGGCCGAAATTTGGCTAATCCACGACAATAGTAGTTCATGCATTTCCGTGCTCTAGGTATACCGCTTAGTCGACTTGGAAGCTTACATACCGGCGTGTAAGAATTACGGAACCACATCGTATTACGTGATCTAACAACGTTGAAAGTTTCGGTCGAAAAGTACGCATAAATTTCGGAACATCCATGCCCTCAATTCAGAAAAATTACATGTGTATTCCGGATGGGCGTGGTCTACGGATTCGGGACCATAAGAGCTTGAGTGTGCTGAGTGCTTGTTTGTATTGTAAGCGTCGAGGTCAAATAAACTTACGGAGTTATTCCGAAGAAACATAGTCGACATCGCTTTCCAGGCGCTCAAGCGATTGCGATTTTGTGATGACAAGCAGAAAAAAGGACTGGTACTGCTTTTTGCAGTTCGATGTGATGCACTTCCATCTGCGGATGACAAATATTTTGTGATGAAAGATCGCATTGGCACCGTCACGTATTCACGCTGGAGCAGAACGTTGGCCACTGATTTCACGCTTTAGGTACAGCCTACCGACCACGCGCGTGCTGTCTTAGAGCTGCGTGGTGTTCATCATAGACCGGACGTTGTCTAAGCCGTTATCCAAAATCAGCACAAGAAAATCAGGACGGAGGCTGGCCTCGCAGCTCGACCCCTCTCACGCCACTGAGCATGAACCCACACTGGACGGATAGAACGGTCGATGTCCCTAGTTGATTTGCCTTACGAAGAGCCTGCCTAGCTTGCAAGGCTCTGTTGAAGTGCGCTGACGAGTGAGAGCCCACCTGCAACACGAGTTCATATCGGTCGATAACGTCCGTCGGGTTTTACTGGTGAGGTGCTCTGGCGACTACGCGCACCGGCGTGCCAGGCCGAGCACAAAGCGCGTACAAGAACAGATTCGCGCCAAGGCAGTTTTCGCCGCTATCGGGTCCGTACTTTGATGCGCAAAGCTGGTCTACGCACAAGTTGGAAGTGTAATTTCGGCTCGACGACTGACTGCTGGCAGGCGGTACCAGTGGTGGAGAACGCACCGGACCGGCAGCTTGACATCGCTGGGCCAATCGGTCGGGATCGATATCAGGTATATCGTACGGCCGCAGGCTGGCTGTAAGGGACAAACGGATGGCATGTCACTCACCGACAGAGGGCATGGATACCATCGCGTCTGGCGAATGGCTGTTCCATGCGTCTTGATCGCAGCACTGGCCGGCGCGCGTCGGCTGGGCTGGCCCAGAAAGAATTGTCGATGATCCACAGGACAGGTTTCCAGACCCAAGTCTATCCGCGTAGCTCAAGCCACCATGCCAGATGCATAATCTACAGCTCAACCCCTGTTTGTGCGTTCTTTTTCTCCGGCAGTATTCATGGCAATCACCAGTATTACTAACATAGCAACGTCAACCCGAATCGGCACAAAAACTCGATGCTTCCGTATACCCTAACCAGCCGACAAACTGTGGGCGCGGCGCGTTTTCGACGGCAACTCACCGAACAGGTTGCGATAGTAGCGGGCGAAGTTGCTGAGGTGATAAAAGCTCATTTCTGCTGCCGCATCACCAACGCTCAGTACATCAGGTGACGTCGCAGCCAACCGGCGCCGGACGGCATTTAGACGAAGCCCACGCAGGTACTCTGTTGGCGAGGTACCTGTGACGGCGTGGAAACTGTTCTGTAAAGTTCGTGGGCTGACCTTTAGTTGCTTGGACAGATCCGCGACGGTGACGGCCATCCGTTCGAAGAGAAGTTCCTCGCTGCGCTTGACCAACCAGGTACATACCGCGAGCGAGCGGCGTTGTTCGGTACGGTCATGACGACCAGAGTCGAAGAGCTTCAGGGATGCAGACATAAAAAGATCAGCGAGTTCATTGTCCTCGTAGGAAGACGCCGCTGACCAGTCTCGCCCTGCGGCTTGCTGAAGGACCCCGCACAGGTGTCCGGCGACGCGAGCGGCCACCGATACCGGAACTTCAATAGAGCTGGCATCTTCAATCTGTCGCAACTGGGCATCGTCTAGACAGGTGACTGCTCGTTCGTGAAAGCGCGCAAAATCCAGATTGATGGAAAGCAACGTTGCTCCAGCTGGCATCTGCAGCTTGAACGGTTCACCATTGCGCAGCAGACCGACGTGACATGTTCCACTCGCGCGCGCCCAATCCACATTGTCCAGCGCCACACCCTGCCACGAGATTCCAATGCAAAGTCGCCCGTCCGGTGACCGTCCGCGCTCGACTACACGTTTGTCGATCGACTCGAGAAACATCTGGTAGCCGTTGCCGGATAGCTGCGTCAGTGTGCTGCAGAGTGGGCCGCGTTCGAGCTGATCGTACGTTTGCTCCCAGCCCCGCACTGCTGCCGAGTGTTCAGAAACGTCCGCGTGAGACGTCACGACGAACTCCATAACCCCTCCTCAACGGAAAGTACACCGGCAGCGGTGGCGACACCCTGAAACGCCTCTCCAGAAAATCGACCAGAGAGAGTGACCCAATGACTGATGCCGGATCATCCTTTCGCTGCCCGTCAGTTGGAACGAAAACCAATACACAATAGAGAAAAGAGATCACAAAGTCTAATTGAGTGGAATAAAAGATGCACTAAGCATGAATAGTGAGAAGAATTGAGATTTATCGGGTTGCCGTGACATTTATATGAAAATTCAGGAGTATGTGGGTATAAGATCAGACCGCCGAAAATTGTCTCCATTCGGGGTAGTGTCTTAATTTACGCGCATCGCCTGTATCTCAAGCAGTCGGAATAGCAAACACTGACCCAAGATGACGAGTTCGCCTCACGTCAAGGGTGACCCCAAGGACGGGTGCTGAAGGCTGCCACGAACGGCGGTTGGTGCGGCACCGTCCTCAGTCGCATGCGTACTGCGCATCAAGCTTAGCGTCGTGCGGAGCGGGATCCTGGCGACGGTGGGACTGTCCTCGCCGATCACCTCAGTGGTGGTGGCGAAGAAGCATTTCATCACGACCCGGAGATGCTTTGCCTGATACACGGAGAACCGCGTATCAGGAACACCGTTGATAAGCGATAGCATCTCACCAAGCCACACGGCGGGGCGACGCGGGCGGAGGACGAGCAGATGCGCACAGTCATGCGCCAGGTATCACGACCAGAGCACTATCTGTCCTATTGAAATAGCTCTCTGCGGGAGTGGAATAAACTAAACCGACAGGTGCCTCATTTCCGAGCCTTCCGCCAGCTCGGCAAATTCAGGGCCGTAGCGCACCGCGTTATCCGTTGAACCTTCCGCAATGTTCATAAAACGATGTGCAGATCCCGGAAATCCACTGCATCAAGGAAAAGCCGGCGATATTAATTAATTTTTATGCTTGTCGTCTGAATCTGAGCATTGCTCTGGAATATGAACGCTGATATTGATTACGTTGCTTTGGAGTGTTCCTGTAAATCTAACTAATCTCAACGCTTGTGATCGGTATTTTCACTCGACCTTGACTGTATTCTCCGACACCTGTGTTCCGATAGAAGTGCGCAAGTGAACGTGCGTGACACAGCCTTTTCATCGTATTCAGAAGAGCGCGTGTACTCATGCGACCGCCAGACACTCATGAATGTCGAACTTCGTGAGTGCGTTTTTGGTTTGGGCATCAATTTCGATCCAGCAGGCGAATACCAGCTTGCCGTCCACTCGCTGGGGCTGACCGGCGCGGTGTGCATGGACCCCCATGCGCGACAACAACCGCTCGATACCAAGCGGCGAAACCGTGATCAGACGTTCCGCACCATGCTCCGCCGCACATGCCACGGCAGCTGTGAGCATGATGCGGGTAGTCTCCTCCACGTCGATAATGGCACGGTTAAATGTCCCGGCCGGGCTGACCGCAAAGCGCGACAGCTCCCAAATACGGTTGCTGCTCGGCGGGGACACCGAATCCATCAGAAAGGGAAACACTTCGGATAGCAGGTAGGGACGACTGGTCGGCAATAATCGCGCACATCCGTGAATGTTGGCGTGTTCGTCGACGCCGATGACATAGAGGGTCTCGTCCAAGTCGAACTGGTCCTGTTCTAGACCATTGATCGTTGGCAATTGCCAGCCTAGCTGTTCGATAAAAATCTTGTACCGATATTGGCCAACGGCGCGCCTGAGATTGGCCAGGTTTTTCCCGCTTCTGGTAATCGTGGTGATCATTGTGGGCTCAGTTATTGAGTGGGATTGACCTCATTAGAAGCCTGTTAGATCTCCGCGGGAACTACCATTTTTCGTAGGTAAGTTTTCTTGTCTTGTTGCACTATTGTTGAACGCCTTTGGCAAATCCGTTTGTGTCGAAATCGCATGAGCGTGCCCGCCAAGTACCGTCGTGCATGGACGCCCCCGGTTTGCGAAGCTTTCATGTCGTGATGTTTCGAAGCTAACGATTGCAGCGATGCATTCGGATTTTAGTACCGGTCGCAAGCCGGCGATCCCTGATGGAGCATCCTGACGAGTCCCCATCAACTTGGCGAGATTGGTGTTCTTTGACGGCATTGGGTTTGACTCGCCACGGTCTGCCCTGTCTTGCCGTCACATAATGGTTGCCCAGTCAACCCGTGGGAGTTTTCTGCAGTTGCTACGGCATTGTCACGTTGGAGCGTCGGAGTCTCAAAAGTGCCGGGGAGCGGTCGTTGCTCAGAAAGCGGAGGGAGTGTGGGTGACATGGTTTAGTTCACGCCATCTGGTGAACTGGGCGGCGAGGTGTTTGCGATAGCGAGAAGGGTTTCTGCAGAAGGGTGTCGAGTTCGGCGTCGTGCCCGTCAACTGCAGGCCGCAGCAGGTACGGCTCGCCACGAAGGGCGACGAGCATCTCGTCGAGGTGCCGCATGCTACCCAGCTTGCTGCGCGCCGCTTTCACCCGATGGGCAACGCCCACGCCGAACCCATCGCACCAACGGCTAATCGTCTCGCGACTGACTGTCACTCTGCGTTAGAACAGAAACATCTCCGATGCCGCGCAGGTTGAGCTGGAACCGGTAGTACCACCGCACGGGATGGTTGATGACCGTCGCCGGGAGCCGGTGGCCGTGATAACGCGATTTCGTTTTCGTCATCGCATCACGGATACATCAACACCCCGTCAACGTGACAACGGCATCGCGCGAGTTTGCTGAACTCGCTAAAAATCCGTCGACTGCCTTCCGACAGTCGTCACACCTGACGTCCTACGGCCTCACTCCCGGTAACTTGACAATGCCCCTGCAACTTGAAATATCTGACGCTGAACCTGTATTCGCTCAGATTAAGCACACTCCACGCTTCCGACGCATTTTCACACAGGAAAGTCCATCAATAATTTTTGTACTGCTACAAAATTCATGCATTTCGTAGTTCGCTGGCACAGACGTAAGAAGAACCGAGGTGGCTCCTGTGTCCTAATACCTATCCAGCCAACTGCAGTGCGAATAGAGCACCTGCATGACGCCATTCCGCAAGATGGAAAGTGATGGTGGCAAAAACTGTCGTAGGAGATTCTAGTTAGCGGGCTCCAGAGTGCGGTAAGTGTTTCGGGTCACAATTCGAGGTGCTGACAGGATTGCGGTCCAACACTAAAGCGTTTCATGTGCAAGATTGCTGGATGACCTTGAGTGATCCGCTTGGGTTTTCCAGACCAAACCTAGAGCGAGTTTTCCGGTGTT
>NZ_JALPRG010000024.1:0-6722 GCF_030464945.1 Paraburkholderia sp. CHISQ3 | reverse complement strand
TAATCAGCAAAACGATCGGCACTCAGAAAACGAGTTCTGCAGACCTTCCCTAGAAGAACAGACGGCATGAAAAAAAGAATTCGAAGAACCAACCTTGTTGCATCGTTGCTGTTTGCATCTGCCAGCGTGTCCGCACAGGAAACACCCCCACGTCTGATCATACCGGGTAACGACCAGCAAGTACGTCAACAGGAAGAAGCACGAGAACGTGAACGCACCGTTGCCGCGCCGGGCGTGCGTTCAACCGTCACTGCAAGCGCGGGCTTTCCATCACTGCCCGTTGAAACAACTTGCTTTCGTATCCAGTCGTTCTTACTGGATGTTCCTTCAACGCTGCCTGATGCCGTTCGCGCGCGGGGCACATCGGCGCTACCGATGGATCAGTTCGCCTTCGCACGCGAGTGGCTCGAACATTACGTAAATCAGTGCGTCGGCAAGCAAGGCATCGACGTCATCGTCAAAGGTATCTCGCAGGTGATCCTCAGTCGTGGTTACGTCACGACTCGTGTGCTCGTGCCTGAGCAGGACATGTCATCGGGCACGCTAAAGCTCGCGCTCGTACCCGGTGTAATCCGGCAGTTACGATTCGCGGACCCGAAAGTCCGTGGAATGTGGAAATCCGCGTTTCCAGTTCGCGGTGGCGACCTGCTGAACGTGCGCGATCTCGAACAGGGTCTTGAGCAGATGAAACGCGTCAGCAGCCAGGACGTGTCGATGCAGATTGTCCCGACTGACATACCGGGCGAAAGCGACGTCGTGCTTGACGTGAAGCGGACAAAGCTGTGGTCTCTCGTCGCCTCGGTTGACAACTCAGGTACGCGTGCGACGGGCAAGCTACAAGGCAACGTGAGTCTCGGCATCGACAACCCGCTCGGTCTGAACGACATCTTCAACATCGGTGCCAATCAGGACCTGGAGTTCGGCGACCGGCGCCTCGGCTCGCACGGCTGGAATGGTTCGTATTCGGTTCCATGGGGATACTGGACCGGAACGCTGTTCGGCTACACGAACACGTACTACCAGCAGATCGCCGGGGTGAACCAGACGTTCGTGTCGAGCGGCAATTCGCAGACAACTGGCTTCAAGTTGCAGCGGGTCATCCGCCGTAGCCAGGACGACGTGCTCGGCGTGGAACTCCAGTTGACGAAACGCTGGGGTGCAAGCTTCATCGAAGACACCGAGATTCCCCAGCAGTACCGGGACAACACGTTCGTTGAAGCAGGCCTGACGGACCGCCACTATTTTGGCTCCGCGCAGTTCGACGGTACGCTTGCCTACAGGCAAAGCATCGGTTGGTTGGGTGCAATGCCCGATACATCGGGTGGCGGGCCGACGTACCGTTTTCACATGGCGGTGCTCGACGCAAACCTGTCGGTGCCGTTCGCAATCGCGAACCAGAATCTGCGGTATGTCACCACCTTTCACGGGCAGTTCACGAACAACACGCTGAACTACATCGATGACCTGACGATCGGCAGCCGCTACACCGTACGTGGCTTCGATGGTGAAACGATGCTCGCGGCCGAGCGCGGTTTTTACTGGCGCAATGAACTGCAGATGCCGATCGGCCAGACCGGGCAGTCCATTTATGCAGGCATCGATTACGGTCACGTGTTCGGTCCGGGCACCGCGTTTCTGGCGGGCACGCAACTGGCCGGTGCCGTGATCGGCGTACGCGGCAGCATCCCGGGGCGCATCGCCGGACTGTCCTATGACCTGTTCGCCGGCACGCCGATCTACAAGCCGTCCGGATTTCCGACCGCACGCGTAACGGTCGGTTTCCAGGCCACTGCTCAATTTTGAGGTGCCGGGTTATGGCCAACTACCCATACATTCGCCGCAGTCAACCGAAAGGTCCGAAGCGGGGTACCCCGATCGATGTACGACGAGCAGTGGCCCGATAGCAAATGTCCTGTGATATTCGTGCGCCATGAGATTCCCCGGGCGGGCTGGGAAGTGGGCGAAGAGTACTCGGCCGCAGCGAAGCCAGTCGTCATAACGCGCAAGCCGGGCTGGTCGCTGGACACCGTTGCGCCTGCGGTTGCGCGTTAATCGCGACATGCACGAATGCAACCATCGGGTAAATGGTCAGAAATCACCATTTACCTGCATGAGCATGCATTTCGGATTGCCAATCACCTGAAAACGCCTGGCCACACAAATTTTGCTTAAAAAATGAGCAAAAATCGGCTGCTCTCGGCCCGAAACCGGGTTAACCGAGAATTTGTTATGTTGCGTCAATTATTACAATTCTTTCGAAAAAGTAAGCCCGTGCCATAGCGCCCGCTTGGTCATATCCCTGTGATCCCCCTGACCGGGCAATCCGGTGCCGCTGGCGGGCCGGGAAACGAGTCGTAGGACGATTTTCGACGCTGAGGGAGGGGACGGGAATCCCATGAAATTGCGGAGTCGGCAAAAATTGCCAATTGGAACAGCAATTGATGCAACCCTTTTATTTTTATGGTCGATTTGTGCTAGATTTCCACCGTCGGAGCAAAATTTTGTCGAAGTTTTGGCAAAAACACGGTTGATTGCCTCCACCTGACCGCCATTTCCCGCATTTCTGGCCGGCGCACTTTGAACGGCTCCGGTTGCCTTCTTCGTAGTCCGTCGCTTTCCTGAAACGTACTACCGCAGCCTCGCGTTTTCAGTTTCTCCACTAACAAGCCTATAGCCGGATATCCATCCGGGGATAGTGCTCGTCTTGATAATTAATAAGGATACCTTATTATGAATAAAAATAATCGTGCATTTCTCTTTCCTCTAGGGCGCACTTTTGCCACGCCTGCGGTGCTTCGTGCTCTGGAACGTGCGGGCGCGCATCCCTTCGCACTGCTGGTCCGTCACCAATGCGGCGACTGGGGCGTGCTGGATGCCGAAGACCGGGCCGTCAATGACCGTGCTGTCATAAATGGGACTCGCATACTCAGCGCTTACGTGATCGGCAACGAGAAAATCTACGTCATAACCGAGGCCGACCGGTCGAATACCACGGTACTCCTCGCGAGTGAATACTGAAAATGGAGTTCATCGTGCAACGACTCCACGCTCGTCTCACGCCCGGTCAGTATCTGCGTGCCAGTTCGAAAGCCGCAGTCCACAGCTTTCAGGGGACATGGGACTCGGGTTGCACTCTGCATGCGTGCGCCAGTGCGCTCGCCATACTCGGACGCATTGCCGATCCCGCCGTCGTGTCGTGGAGAAAGCACGGACTGGAAGCTGACTTTTGGGACCGCGCTGCGCCGCTTTACTTCACCGGTGCGACGCTGACGGAAGCGGCCGATGTCATCCGCGAATCCTCGCAATGGAGCCTGCGGCCGGTGGTGTTCCAAGGAGCGCACCGGGTTGTGATCGACTTTTGCGAGCGCGAACTGTCGCGCGGCCACCTGGTGATCGTGAGCTGGCGTCCTGTCGGAGAGTCATTCCGGCATGCCGTGCTGGTCATCGGCGCGGAGGGCCGCATGCAGGGTCACCGGTTCCAGCCCCATGCGCTGCTGATCCTCGATCCGGGGGAACGCGATGCAGCGATGGCGACGTGCAATGCGCGCCTGAATTACGCGAACCCCGTCTCCGGGAAACGCGCCCGGTATGGAACCTACGTCACGGCGCGAGAAACTTTTTCGGTGGTGCTCGACGGTGCAGTCTCGATCCGCGAGAAGCACAGTTCGAAGCCGCCGTAGTACCGCAGTAGCCGCCGTGCACGAAGCTTCAGTAAAGGGCTCAGGGGCGTTCAAACAATCGGGCCGGGTCGACATCAAGGGCAATCGCGAACCGCTCGATGTTATCCAGAGACACGTTGACGCGCGCCCGCTCGACCTGACTGACAAACGTGCGGTCCAGTCCAGCGGCAAAGCCAAGCGCCTCCTGAGACAAGGACCTGCTAACCCGCCAGATGCGGATGTTGTAGGCCAATATGTCTCGAAGTGAGACAAGCTTGACTTTCGGATCGGGGCCTCGGAGTGGTGCGGACATACCCCGATCTTTACGATATGATGCATTTTCATCTACGGACTTTGCGTCACATATCGAATATCTGCCTCCCTCGAAGAAGACAGATGGTCAAACTCACCGACTTATTTGCTTCGAAATATTTATTTCTCTCAGACCCAGCGTGCAACCAGGCCGACGTGCCTTTGCACACCCAAACCGGAAGGACCGGAAATCATGAAAAGCATTACGTATTCGCGCTGTCTTCTCGCCGTGACTGCAATAACATTGCTGGCGCTCGCAGCGTGCTCAAAGCAACCCGCCTCGAATGTCAACGCCGTTGCAGCCAGTGCACCGACTGTCGCCGCGTCAACCCCGACAGTTCAGACCGCCGCCAGCGCCGCCACCGAACGGCCCGACGAAACCGATGAGAATGGCGGCAGCACGCGCCCGACCGCACAGTCGCAAGGCAGCGCAAGCGGTCCGCGAATCAAGGGCATCGCCCTGGGTGAGTCGCCAGATGAAGTGCATCAGGCATTGAGCACACTGTTGCCGGTCGGCAATCCTTGCCAGGTCAGCCCTGACGCGGTCAGGGTGGTTTGCGAAAGCACCGCGCAGCAGCTGCAAGGCAGTTTCGTCTATGAGTCGGGCAAGCTCACCAGTTTCAAGTTCTATTCTGGCCTCACGACCCTCGTGTTCGGTCAGATGCCGTTTAACGACTTCGTGCAGAACTTCATGAAGGCGTACGACATTGGACATATGGACCCGGCACAGGACAATCCCATGTTCAGCCAGTATCTGCGATACCGCGACGATAGCGGCTGGGAGGCCGGTATCTATCCCGACAATACGTTCTATGTGAAAAGCATCGCGACCGCGAGCCAGCAGGCAAAGAGCTTCAACTGAACTGGGACCATGTACGCGGTGGTTTTACACACACCGCGTGGGACTGCCGGTAGCGGGCGGGGCGCTGTCATGCGTCGCCCCCTGCATGTTTGCCGCTATCGCACCCTTCCGGACTTCGCCGCGAATGCCGCCACGGCTTCAGGCGAAGTGCCCTTCCCGCCGACACGGTGTTCCGCGCCCATGATCTCCAGCAACAGCAGAGATAAGCCTTTCCTTCAAGAACATGAAAACGATCCCTCTGCTGATAACCAGCGGCCTGCTCGCTGCGTCTGGCGCGCAGGCGCAACTGACCAGCGCGTTTAACGTGACCCATGTCGCACAGACCGTACCGCAGGAATTCGACTTTGGACAGAGCGACGCAGTAACGGTCACTCCCCAGCGCAGCGACAATCCGGTGCAAGGCGGGACCGCTGACGATCGTCGGGACTTTGACGCGTTGTTCGGTTGCGACGCCCCTGCCAGCAGACCACTGCTTTCTGCGTTCGCGCTGCATGGAATCAGGCTCGGCGACGTATGTGCCCAACCAGCACTCACTTCGGGCGAACCCGCCGCGATGGTGCGCCGCGTGGAGAACAGCATGCGTCATCTTGCCCCGGCCCTGAGCATCGCCATCACGCAGCTGAACGGTCTTGACAGCACGATCACAGTGGCGACGGTGCGTGCTGCCGGACGGCCTGTGGGGCTTGCAAAATCGGTGGTCATTGAAATCGAAGAGCACGTGGATGCGACCGACGCAACCCGTTCGCTACAACCCGGCAATGCGTTTCGCGTCGCCCTCGAACAGCGGTACGGCAAACCGGCCGTGGTCATCGGCGCCCGCGACAGGCTCGCGATGGATCATGAGCGTACGCAGGCGGACGTCAGGAACCGGGCACGTGCATCCGGGATCGACAGCGAAGATGTCATCGCAAGAAGCATCGATGTCGAGGATGAGCGTACGCGGACATGGGTCGCCTGCCATCCGGCAGACACGGTGTACGAACTGCATTGGACGAATCCGGACGGAACCGTCCTGACGGCTGCGCTTGCTGACGGCGAGTGCGGAGCAAGCCCGTCCTTCGATCTGTCGTTGACACCCAATCCCGCGTTGCGGAGAGAAGACCAATTCATCTGGGCTCAGTGGATTGATCCGGTTATCGCATTCGGCCACACGCCGAGGCACGCCAGCCCAGCGAGTGCGCCGACGCCGGAATTCTAGTCCCCGACCTGTTCGACCGTCCCATCCTGCGCGAGTCGTGAGCGGCGGAACACGATCGCTACCCGCGATCCAAGGCCGATATCCGTCTGCCCCGTTTCTGCCCGAAACAATGAGGAAATCCTCCCCTGCTGCCGGAGTGGAAGCAGTGGAAGTGTTTTTCAATATCTGATCTAAAAAAAGGTACGCTTTAGTTCAGATCAACTCAGAAAAGCCCTCCACCTCCTCCACCTGCCCTGTTTTTTTTTGTCGAAGGGAGAAGGGGCTATCGCCTGCAAGCAGGATGCCTCAATAATGATCACCCGGAAGAATGCAACGGCACATAAGAAGTTGCCGCCCGGTTACGCATGGAAGTCACACAGGGAATCCCGGAGACGCCTCCATGCGAGGAAACTCTCCGGCACTGAGAATCCGCCCGAGTCGCAGCTTCGCCGCATCGATCCCGTCCACGGGATCGATGCGAGTTGCACATCGTGCATTCGCACTACCGCCTCGATATGCGGGCACGTGTCTTCTGGCAGCACGTCCGCGGTCAGGAGCTGCGACGGTTCCGCGAATGACTGCCTTGACGGCGCGTGGAACAGATGAACCTGCTGAATCAAATCAACTTCAAAAAATTTCTGCGGTTCCGGCTTACAACCCAATACTGTTCGGTTAGATTGATGGGTAGCGAAAACCTGGTAAGCTATAACCT
>NZ_JALPRG010000023.1:0-18086 GCF_030464945.1 Paraburkholderia sp. CHISQ3 | reverse complement strand
CCGCGAAGGTGGCCGTACCGTCGGCGCTGGTGTCGTTGCCAAGATCCTCGAGTAAGCCAGTTACTTCTCGTTGATCGGTTGTTTCGGGGTTGGCGGTGTCGTCAACCCCAAAATGGTTTTAGGGGTATAGCTCAAC
Source organism: Paraburkholderia sp. CHISQ3 (assembly GCF_030464945.1). NCBI lineage: Bacteria > Pseudomonadati > Pseudomonadota > Betaproteobacteria > Burkholderiales > Burkholderiaceae > Paraburkholderia > Paraburkholderia sp. CHISQ3. The sequence goes on along the minus strand of NZ_JALPRG010000023.1, from coordinate 17,950 downwards.
TGGCAGAGCGTCGGTCTCCAAAACCGAAGGTTGGGGGTTCGATTCCCTCTGCCCCTGCCAATCTCGCGCTAATGTGGCGCTCGTTAAGGTGTTATGGCGAATCCTTCCGTCGAAACTGTAAATACTTCTGGCGACAAGCTAACGCTGGCCGCGGGCGTATTGTTGGTCTTGGCCGGGTTCGTGGGGTTCTTCTGGCTTGGTAGCCAGGAGTGGTACGTCCGCGGTGCAGCCTTGGCAGTTGGTGTGATCGCGGGTGTGGCGGTCGGTCTTATCTCCGCGCCCGGCAAGGGTTTCATCGCGTTCGCTAAAGACTCGTACAAGGAAGTCCGCAAGGTTGTGTGGCCCACTCGTAAAGAGGCTACCCAGACGACCCTCGTGGTGTTTGCCTTCGTATTCGTCATGGCGATATTTCTCTGGATCAGCGACAAATCCATTGAATGGGCGATTTTCTCGGTGATTCTGGGTTGGAAATGATATGAGCGATACTCCGGCATCCCCGAGCGGCAAGCGTTGGTATGTGGTGCACGCCTACTCCGGCATGGAGAAGAGCGTGCAACGTGCGCTTCAGGAGCGCATCGATCGCGCTGGCATGCAGGACAAGTTTGGCCAGATCCTCGTGCCGACCGAAGAGGTGGTTGAGGTGAAGGGCGGTCACAAATCGGTGACCGAGCGTCGTTTCTTCCCGGGCTATGTGCTCGTGGAAATGGAAATGACGGACGAAACGTGGCACCTGGTGAAGAACACCGCAAAGGTGACCGGTTTTGTTGGTGGTGCGCGCAATCGTCCGAGCCCGATTTCCCCGCGGGAAGTCGAGAAGATCATGTCGCAGATGCAGGAAGGTGTGGAGAAGCCGCGCCCGAAGACCCTGTTCGAAGTCGGCGAGATGGTGCGCGTGAAGGACGGTCCGTTCACGGACTTCAACGGCAGCGTCGAGGAAGTGAACTACGAGAAGTCGCGTGTTCGCGTGTCCGTGACGATTTTCGGCCGTGCAACGCCGGTCGAGCTGGAATTCGGCCAGGTCGAGAAGTTGTAATCCAGATTTTTGCGGGGCGCGCCGTCTGGCGCGCCCCGGTTTTCGCGCTTACGGTCCGCGTAATGGCCGTTGAGGAGCGTCAGTAGTCGGTTTTTTCGACGAAAGCGCGTTACTACTCACCTGAACGCTAACGCGTTCCAACGAGGTTTTCAACATGGCAAAGAAAATCATCGGCTTTATCAAGCTGCAGATTCCTGCAGGTAAAGCCAACCCGTCGCCGCCGGTCGGTCCGGCACTGGGTCAGCGCGGTTTGAACATCATGGAGTTCTGCAAGGCGTTCAACGCGCAGACTCAAGCGATGGAACCCGGTCTGCCGATCCCGGTTGTGATCACCGCGTTTGCGGACAAGAGCTTCACGTTTGTCCTGAAGACGCCGCCGGCTACGGTTCTGATCAAGAAAGCAGCGAAGATCGACAAGGGTTCGGCCAAGCCGCACACCGACAAGGTCGGCAAGATCACGCGCGCTCAAGCTGAAGACATCGCGAAGGCCAAGATGCCGGATCTTACGGCAGCTGATCTCGACGCAGCGGTTCGTACGATCGCTGGTAGCGCCCGCTCGATGGGCATCACCGTGGAGGGCGTGTAAATGGCCAAGCTTTCTAAGCGTCTGCAAGCTTTCGCATCGAAGATCGATGCCCAGAAGCTCTACGCAATCGACGAAGCGCTGACGCTCGTCAAAGAGTGCGCGAACGCGAAATTCAACGAATCGATCGACGTTGCTGTGCAACTCGGCATCGATGCGAAGAAGTCGGACCAGGTCGTTCGCGGCTCGGTCGTGCTGCCTGCCGGTACCGGCAAGTCGGTGCGCGTCGCCGTGTTCGCTCAGGGCGAAAAGGCTGAACAAGCTCGTGCAGCCGGCGCGGAAATCGTCGGTATGGAAGACCTGGCTGAACAGGTCAAGGCCGGTAACCTGAACTTCGACGTCGTGATCGCTTCGCCGGACACGATGCGTGTGGTCGGTACGCTGGGTCAGATCCTCGGTCCGCGCGGTTTGATGCCGAATCCGAAGGTCGGTACCGTGACGCCGGACGTCGCAACCGCTGTGAAGAACGCCAAGGCTGGTCAGGTGCAGTTCCGTGTCGACAAGGCCGGGATCATCCACGCCACCATCGGTCGTGCTTCGTTCGAAGCAACGGCGCTGCGCAGCAACCTGAATGCTCTCGTCGAAGCGCTGCAAAAAGCGAAGCCGGCAACGAGCAAGGGTGTGTACCTGCGTAAGGTCGCGTTGTCGAGCACGATGGGTGTCGGCGTACGCGTCGACCAGGCATCGCTCACAGCACAGTAAAAGAATTGATCGCTTCGACGCGAGTCGAGGCGGTTTTTAAGGGCTTTGGGCGGTCGCGAGATGGCAGTGTGCATCGAACGGCCGGTTGTCAAAGACCGTTGGCGGGAACGCAGCAGGCAGGTGTTCTCTTAATGCAAAGCCAACGCAGATGGCGAACCCGAAATGGTTTTGTAGTGCTGAAGCCGTTTGGTACCCGCAGCAATGCGGTTAGCAGGCGGTCGAAATGCTCCTGACTGGTCGGACGCCGTTGTTGAATGCGATATGCAAAGCATCCGCTGCGTGTATCGAATCTGGAGGTTAACCGTGCCACTCAACAAAGAAAGTAAGCAGGCCGTCGTCGCTGAGGTTGCCGCGCAAGTCGCGAAAGCCCAGACCGTCGTTCTGGCCGAATATCGTGGAATCGCGGTTGGCGATCTGACCAAGCTGCGCGCGAAAGCGCGCGAGCAACAGGTGTATCTGCGCGTGTTGAAAAACACGCTGGCGCGTCGCGCTGTTGAAGGTACCCCGTTTGCTCCGCTGGCTGAGCAGATGACCGGTCCTCTGATCTACGGCATCTCTGAAGATGCAATTGCTGCTGCGAAAGTCGTCAATGACTTTAGCAAGAGCAATGACAAGTTGATCATCAAGGCCGGTTCCTACGAAGGCAACGTGATGGACAAGGCGGGCGTGCAAGCGCTGGCTTCCATCCCGAGCCGCGAGGAACTGCTCTCCAAGCTGCTGTTCGTTATGCAGGCACCCGTCTCCGGCTTCGCGCGCGCTCTTGGCGCACTGGCCGCGAAGAAGGGCGAAGAAGCCGAAGCTGCCTGAATTTCAGGCAGTGCGTGACGCACATCGGTTGAGCGTAATCGATCGCTAGCTGTATCCGAATTCAATTTAGGAGTATTTCAAATGGCAATCGCAAAAGAAGACATCCTCGAAGCCGTAGGCTCGATGTCGGTTCTGGAACTGAACGAGCTGGTCAAGGCGTTCGAAGAAAAGTTTGGCGTGTCGGCAGCTGCTGTTGCAGTGGCAGGCCCGGCAGGCGGCGGCGCAGCAGCCGTTGCTGAAGAGCAAACCGAATTCACGGTCAACCTGACGGAAGTCGGCGCGAACAAGGTTTCGGTCATTAAGGCTGTTCGCGAACTGACGGGTCTCGGCCTGAAGGAAGCGAAGGACCTGGTCGACGGTGCACCGAAGCCTGTGAAGGAAGCGGTACCGAAGGCTGCAGCTGAAGAAGCCAAGAAGAAGCTGGAAGAAGCTGGCGCGAAGGCTGAAATCAAGTAAGTTTCAGCGTGCTGCGCGAAGGCTGGCGGTTTTCCACCGCCGGCCTTTTTGTGCTTTGTGGGGACTACGTTTTTGCAGGGTCGTATCGGCAATAACGGAGGCCCCAGAAGCCAAAGAGAATCGTCTTTCGGTAATGTCGACCGGCGTTTCTCTTTGTCTTCTGAAGCGACTGCAGAAGGCAAGTTTGGTCGGGCAGCGGGCAACATAGGCATCCGCTGCCGTCAGCCAGCGGTTGGTAGCGGCCAACCACCAAGCTTTTAGGCTCGTTCAGGCCATCGGACGGCCATCGGGTCTCAGTCGGTGAACACTCGGGTTGTCTCATCCAGGTATCCTGCCTCGACAACAATGCCCGCCGTGATTCGGAGATCGTATGCAATATTCCTTCACCGAGAAGAAGCGTATTCGCAAGAGCTTTGCGAAGCGCCCCATCGTTCACCAAGTACCTTTCCTGCTGGCTACCCAGCTTGAATCATTCAGCACGTTTCTGCAAGCAGACGTGGCTGCAACGCAGCGCAAGCCGGAAGGCCTGCAGGCTGCGTTTACGTCTGTTTTTCCAATCGTTTCGCACAACGGGTTCGCCCGTCTTGAGTTCGTCAGCTACATGCTGTCGTCGCCGGCATTCAACATCAAGGAATGCCAGCAGCGCGGCCTGACGTACTGTTCCGCCCTGCGTGCCAAGGTGCGCCTCGTGCTGCTCGATAAAGAGTCGCCGAGCAAGCCGGTCGTGAAGGAAGTGAAGGAACAAGAGGTGTACATGGGCGAAATTCCGCTCATGACGCCGACGGGTTCGTTCGTCATCAACGGCACGGAACGCGTGATCGTCTCGCAGCTGCACCGCTCGCCTGGTGTGTTCTTCGAACACGACAAGGGCAAGACGCACAGCTCGGGCAAGCTGCTGTTCTCAGCGCGGATTATTCCGTACCGCGGTTCGTGGCTCGACTTCGAATTCGACCCGAAGGACGTGCTGTACTTCCGCGTCGACCGTCGCCGCAAGATGCCGGTCACGATCCTGCTGAAGGCGATCGGCCTCACGCCGGAACAGATCCTCGCAAACTTCTTCGTGTTCGACAACTTCGCTCTGATGCCGGAAGGCGCTCAGATGGAGTTCGTGCCCGAACGTCTGCGCGGTGAAGTCGCGCGTTTCGACATTTCGGATCGCGACGGCAACGTGATTGTCCAGAAGGACAAGCGGATCAACGCGAAGCACATTCGCGACCTCGAAAACGCGAAGACCAAGTTCATCTCGGTTCCGGAAGACTACCTGCTCGGCCGCGTGCTGGCGAAGAACGTAGTCGACGGCGATACCGGTGAAGTGATTGCGAACGCGAACGACGAAATCACCGAAACGGTTCTCGAGAAGCTGCGCGAAGCGAAGATCAAGGACATCCAGACGCTCTACACGAACGATCTGGATCAAGGTCCGTACATCTCGTCGACGCTGCGTATCGACGAAACGGCTGACCGCATGGCAGCCCGCATCGCGATCTACCGCATGATGCGCCCGGGCGAACCGCCGACCGAAGAAGCGGTCGAGGCGTTGTTCAACCGTCTGTTCTATAGCGAAGATGCGTACGACCTGTCGAAGGTCGGCCGTATGAAGTTCAATCGCCGGGTCGGCCGCGACGAGATCGTCGGCCCGATGACGCTGCTGGACGACGACATCCTCGCGACGATCAAGATCCTCGTTGAGCTGCGTAACGGCAAGGGCGAAGTCGACGACATCGACCACTTGGGTAACCGTCGTGTGCGTTGCGTCGGCGAACTGGCGGAAAACCAGTTCCGCGCCGGTCTCGTGCGTGTCGAGCGCGCGGTGAAGGAACGCCTCGGCCAGGCCGAAAGCGAAAACCTGATGCCGCACGACCTGATCAACTCGAAGCCGATTTCGTCGGCGATTCGCGAGTTCTTCGGTTCGTCGCAGCTGTCGCAATTCATGGACCAGACCAACCCGCTGTCGGAAATCACCCACAAGCGCCGTGTATCGGCACTTGGACCGGGCGGTCTGACGCGCGAGCGCGCTGGCTTTGAAGTCCGCGACGTGCACCCGACCCACTATGGCCGCGTGTGTCCGATTGAAACGCCGGAAGGTCCGAACATCGGCCTGATCAACTCGCTCGCACTGTACGCGCACCTGAACGAATACGGCTTCCTCGAAACGCCGTATCGCAAGGTTGTGGACAGCAAGGTGACGGATCAGATCGACTATCTGTCGGCGATCGAAGAAGGCCGTTACGTGATCGCTCAGGCGAACGCGGCGGTGGCGGCTGACGGCTCGCTGACCGACGAACTCGTATCGTCGCGTGAAGCGGGCGAAACGCTGATGGTCACGCCGGACCGCATCCAGTACATGGACGTGGCGCCGTCGCAGATCGTCTCGGTGGCCGCATCGCTGATTCCGTTCCTCGAGCACGATGACGCGAACCGCGCATTGATGGGTTCGAACATGCAGCGTCAGGCTGTGCCGTGTCTGCGTCCTGAGAAGGCCGTGGTCGGTACGGGTATTGAGCGCACGGTGGCGGTCGACTCGGGTACGACGGTTCAGGCATTCCGCGGTGGCGTGGTCGATTACGTCGACGCAGGCCGTATGGTGATTCGCGTGAACGATGACGAAGCCGCTGCTGGCGACGTCGGCGTGGACATCTACAACCTGATCAAGTACACGCGTTCGAACCAGAACACGAACATCAACCAGCGCCCGATCGTGAAGGTCGGCGACATCGTGTCGCGTGGCGACGTGCTGGCTGACGGCGCATCGACCGATCTCGGCGAACTGGCTCTCGGCCAGAACATGCTGGTCGCGTTCATGCCGTGGAACGGCTACAACTTCGAAGATTCGATCTTGATCTCGGAGAAGGTGGTTGCCGACGATCGTTACACGTCGATCCACATCGAAGAACTGAACGTCGTGGCTCGCGACACGAAGCTCGGACCAGAAGAAATCACGCGCGACATTTCGAATCTCGCAGAAGTACAGCTTGGCCGTCTCGACGAGTCGGGCATCGTGTACATCGGCGCGGAAGTCGAGGCGGGCGACGTGCTGGTCGGTAAGGTGACGCCGAAGGGCGAAACCCAGCTGACGCCGGAAGAAAAGCTGCTGCGCGCGATCTTCGGCGAGAAGGCTTCGGACGTGAAGGATACGTCGCTGCGCGTGCCGTCGGGCATGAGCGGCACGGTCATCGACGTGCAGGTGTTCACGCGTGAAGGCATCCAGCGCGACAAGCGCGCGCAACAGATCATCGACGATGAACTGAAGCGCTATCGCCTCGACCTGAACGACCAGCTGCGTATCGTGGAAGGCGATGCATTCCAGCGTCTCGCACGGATGCTCGTCGGCAAGGTCGCGAACGGCGGTCCGAAGAAGCTCGCGAAGGGAACGAAGATCGAACAGGCTTACCTGGAAGATCTCGATCACTACCACTGGTTCGACATCCGCCTCGCGGACGAAGAAGCAGCGGCACAGCTCGAAGCGATCAAGGACTCGATCGAACAGAAGCGTCACCAGTTCGATCTCGCGTTCGAAGAAAAGCGCAAGAAGCTCACGCAAGGCGACGAACTGCCGCCGGGCGTGCTGAAGATGGTCAAGGTGTACCTCGCGGTGAAGCGCCGCCTGCAGCCTGGCGACAAGATGGCCGGTCGTCACGGTAACAAGGGTGTCGTGTCGAAGATCGTGCCGATCGAAGACATGCCGTACATGGCCGATGGCCGTCCGGCCGACGTCGTGCTGAACCCGCTTGGCGTGCCGTCGCGGATGAACGTCGGGCAGGTGCTCGAAGTGCATCTGGGCTGGGCTGCGAAGGGTCTCGGCTGGCGGATTGGCGAGATGCTGCAGCGTCAGGCGAAGATTGCCGAACTGCGCGAATTCCTGACCAAGATCTACAACGAGTCGGGCCGCGCGGAAGAGATCGATACGTTCACGGACGAAGAAATCGTCGAACTCGCGAAGAACCTGCGTGAAGGCGTGCCGTTCGCGACGCCGGTGTTCGACGGTGCGACGGAAGAGGAAATGTCGGGCATGTTGAACCTGGCTTTCCCGGACGACATCGCGCAGAACCTCGGCATGACGAAGTCGAAGAACCAGGTGCGTCTGTATGACGGCCGCACGGGTGAGGCATTCGAACGATCGGTAACGGTCGGCTACATGCACTACCTGAAGCTGCACCACTTGGTCGACGACAAGATGCACGCACGTTCGACTGGCCCGTACTCGCTCGTGACGCAGCAACCGCTGGGCGGCAAGGCGCAGTTCGGTGGTCAGCGCTTCGGTGAAATGGAAGTGTGGGCGCTCGAAGCGTACGGCGCATCGTACGTGCTGCAGGAAATGCTGACGGTGAAGTCGGATGACGTGACAGGCCGGACCAAGGTGTATGAGAACCTGGTCAAGGGCGATCACGTGATCGATGCAGGCATGCCGGAATCCTTCAACGTGCTGGTGAAGGAAATCCGCTCGCTCGGTATCGACATCGACCTCGACCGCAACTAATCGGACTACGGAGAGAAAGCAATGAAAGCTCTGCTCGATCTATTCAAGCAAGTCCAACAACCTGAAGTGTTTGACGCGATCAAGATCGGTCTGGCCTCGCCGGACAAGATCCGTTCGTGGTCGTTCGGTGAAGTGAAGAAGCCGGAAACGATCAACTACCGTACGTTCAAGCCGGAACGCGATGGTCTGTTCTGCGCGAAGATCTTCGGGCCGATCAAGGACTACGAATGTCTGTGCGGTAAGTACAAGCGTCTGAAGCACCGCGGCGTGATCTGCGAAAAGTGCGGCGTCGAAGTGACGCTCGCCAAGGTGCGTCGCGAACGGATGGGCCACATCGAACTGGCCTCGCCGGTTGCGCACATCTGGTTCCTGAAGTCGCTGCCGTCGCGTCTGGGCATGGTGCTCGACATGACGTTGCGCGACATCGAACGCGTGCTGTACTTCGAAGCATACGTAGTGATCGATCCGGGCATGACGCCGCTGAAAGCGCGGCAGATCATGACCGAAGAGGATTACTACAACAAGGTCGAAGAGTACGGTGACGAATTCCGCGCCGAGATGGGCGCGGAAGGCGTGCGCGAGCTGCTGCGTGCGATCAACATCGACGAACAGGTCGAGATGCTGCGCACCGAACTCAAGAACACGGGTTCGGAAGCGAAGATCAAGAAGTACGCGAAGCGCCTGAAGGTGCTCGAGGCATTCCAGCGTTCGGGCATCAAGCCTGACTGGATGGTGCTCGAAGTGCTGCCGGTGCTGCCGCCGGAACTGCGTCCGCTCGTGCCGCTCGACGGCGGCCGTTTCGCGACGTCGGACCTGAACGACCTGTATCGCCGCGTGATCAACCGTAACAACCGGTTGAAGCGTCTGCTCGAACTGAAGGCGCCTGAAATCATCGTCCGCAACGAAAAGCGGATGCTGCAGGAAGCCGTCGACTCACTGCTCGACAACGGTCGTCGCGGCAAGGCGATGACGGGCGCGAACAAGCGTCCGCTGAAGTCGCTCGCCGACATGATCAAGGGTAAGGGCGGCCGGTTCCGTCAGAACCTGCTGGGCAAGCGCGTCGACTACTCGGGCCGTTCGGTCATCGTGGTCGGCCCGACGCTCAAGCTGCATCAGTGCGGTCTGCCGAAGCTGATGGCGCTCGAACTGTTCAAGCCGTTCATCTTCAACAAGCTCGAAGTGATGGGTGTCGCTACCACCATCAAGGCTGCGAAGAAGGAAGTCGAGAACCAGACGCCGGTGGTGTGGGACATTCTCGAAGAAGTCATTCGCGAACATCCGGTCATGCTGAACCGCGCGCCGACGCTGCACCGTCTTGGCATTCAGGCTTTCGAGCCGGTGCTGATCGAAGGCAAGGCGATCCAGCTGCATCCGCTCGTTTGCGCGGCGTTCAACGCCGACTTCGACGGTGACCAGATGGCTGTTCACGTTCCGCTGTCGCTCGAAGCGCAGATGGAAGCACGCACGCTGATGCTGGCGTCGAACAACGTCCTGTTCCCGGCCAACGGCGATCCGTCGATCGTGCCGTCGCAGGATATCGTGCTCGGCCTGTACTACGCGACGCGTGAAGCCGTGAATGCGAAGGGCGAAGGCCTGTCGTTCACGGGCGTGTCGGAAGCACTGCGTGCGTACGAGAACAAGGAAGTCGAACTCGCATCGCGCGTCAACGTGCGGATCACTGAAATGGTCCGCAACGAAGACACGTCGGAAGGCGCACCGCAGTTCGTGCCGAAGATATCGCTGTTCGCGACGACCGTCGGCCGCGCGATCCTGTCGGAAATCCTGCCGCCGGGACTGCCGTTCACGGTGCTGAACAAGCCGCTGAAGAAGAAGGAAATTTCGCGCCTGATCAACACGGCATTCCGCAAGTGCGGTCTGCGCGAAACGGTGATCTTCGCCGACCAGCTGATGCAGTCGGGCTTCCGCCTTGCTACGCGCGCCGGTATTTCGATCTGCGTCGACGACATGCTCGTGCCGCCGCAGAAGGAAACGATCGTTGGCGACGCCGCGAAGAAGGTGAAGGAATACGACCGTCAGTACATGTCGGGTCTCGTCACGTCGCAAGAGCGCTACAACAACGTGGTCGACATCTGGTCGGCAACGTCGGAAGCGGTCGGCAAGGCGATGATGGAGCAGCTGTCGACGGAACCGGTGGTCGATCGCGACGGCAAGGAAACGCGTCAAGAGTCGTTCAACTCCATCTACATGATGGCCGACTCGGGCGCGCGTGGTTCCGCAGTGCAGATTCGTCAGCTGGCCGGTATGCGTGGCCTGATGGCGAAGCCGGACGGCTCGATCATCGAGACGCCGATTACGGCGAACTTCCGCGAAGGCCTGAACGTGTTGCAGTACTTCATCTCGACCCACGGTGCACGTAAGGGTCTGGCTGATACGGCACTGAAGACGGCGAACTCGGGTTACCTGACGCGTCGTCTCGTGGACGTCACGCAGGATCTCGTGGTGGTCGAAGACGATTGCGGCACGTCGAATGGCGTGGCGATGAAGGCACTCGTCGAAGGCGGTGAAGTCGTCGAAGCGCTGCGTGACCGGATTCTCGGCCGCGTTGCGGTGGCGGACGTCGTCAACCCGGAATCGCAGGAAACGCTGTACGAATCGGGCACGCTGCTCGATGAAGATGCGGTCGAAGAAATCGAACGCCTCGGCATCGACGAAGTGCGCGTACGTACGCCGCTCACCTGCGAAACGCGTTACGGCCTGTGCGCCGCGTGCTACGGTCGCGACCTCGGCCGCGGCTCGTCGGTCAACGTCGGCGAAGCAGTGGGCGTGATCGCTGCGCAGTCGATCGGCGAACCGGGTACGCAGCTGACGATGCGGACGTTCCACATCGGTGGTGCGGCATCGCGTGCGGCGGTTGCTTCGTCGGTTGAAGCGAAGTCGAACGGTACGGTCCGTTTCACGTCGACGATGCGTTACGTCACCAACGCGAAGGGCGAGCAGATCGTCATCTCGCGTTCGGGCGAAGCGATGATCACCGACGACCACGGCCGTGAGCGTGAACGTCACAAGGTGCCGTACGGCGCGACGCTGCTGCAGCTGGACGGTGCGCAGATCAAGGCCGGTACGCAGCTCGCGACGTGGGATCCGATGACGCGTCCGATCATCACCGAGTACGGCGGTACGGTGAAGTTCGAAAACGTCGAAGAAGGCGTGACGGTGGCCAAGCAGATCGACGACGTGACGGGGCTGTCGACGCTCGTCGTGATCGACGTGAAGCGCCGCGGTTCGCAGGCTTCGAAGAGCGTGCGTCCGCAGGTGAAGCTGCTCGACGCGGCCGGCGAGGAAGTGAAGATCCCGAACACCGAGCATTCGGTGCAGATCGGCTTCCAGGTCGGCGCGCTGATCACCGTGAAGGACGGTCAGCAGGTGCAGGTCGGTGAAGTGCTCGCACGTATCCCGACTGAATCGCAGAAGACGCGTGACATTACCGGTGGTCTGCCGCGCGTGGCCGAACTGTTCGAAGCACGTTCGCCGAAGGACGCCGGCATTCTCGCGGAAGTCACGGGTACGACGTCGTTCGGTAAGGACACGAAGGGCAAGCAGCGTCTCGTTATCACGGACCTCGAAGGCGAACAGCACGAGTTCCTGATCGCGAAGGAAAAGCAGGTTCTGGTGCACGATGGTCAGGTCGTCAACAAGGGCGAAATGATTGTCGACGGACCGGCCGATCCGCACGACATCCTGCGTCTGCAGGGCGTCGAGGCGCTGTCGCGCTACATCGTGGACGAAGTGCAGGACGTGTACCGTCTGCAGGGCGTGAAGATCAACGACAAGCACATTGAAGTGATCGTGCGTCAGATGCTGCGTCGTGTGCAGATTTCGGACAACGGCGATACGCGCTTCATTCCGGGCGAACAGGTCGAGCGGTCGGACATGCTCGACGAGAACGACCGGATGATCGCGGAAGACAAGCGTCCGGCGACGTACGAAAACGTGCTGCTCGGTATCACGAAGGCGTCGCTGTCGACCGATTCGTTCATCTCCGCGGCGTCGTTCCAGGAAACGACCCGCGTGCTGACCGAAGCGGCGATCATGGGCAAGCGCGACGATCTGCGCGGGCTGAAGGAAAACGTGATCGTCGGTCGTCTGATTCCGGCTGGTACGGGTCTCGCGTTCCACAAGGCACGCAAGAGCAAGGAGCTGTCCGACCGCGAGCGTTTCGATCAGATCGCGGCCGAAGAGGCCTTCGAATTCGGTACGCCGGAAACCCCGGCTGCCGAACAGCAGCACTCCGGCGAGTAAGACCTGGCGGCGCAAGCCGCCTGGCCTGCAAACCGATCGAGCCGCCCAGTTTCGACTGGGCGGTTTTTTTTCGCCCGTTCAATCGACCGAATGGTTAATGTCTGCGAGAAATACGGGCATGGACCAGATGCGTTGGTAAAATTCGTCTGTCCGCCCCGCCGTCTCTTCCCGATCTCAATGTCCCGCTCGCTCGAAATTCTCAAAGAAGTCTTCGGTTATCCCGCGTTCAGAGGGCAGCAGGGCGAGATTGTCGAGCACGTGGCCGCGGGTGGCGACTCGCTCGTGTTGATGCCGACCGGCGGCGGCAAGTCGCTGTGTTACCAGATTCCATCGTTGGTGCGGCGCGAAGCGGGCTTCGGCGCCGGCATCGTCGTGTCGCCGTTGATCGCATTGATGCAGGATCAGGTTGCCGCGCTCACCGAGGTCGGCGTGCGCGCGGCTTACCTGAATTCGACGCTGTCCGGCGCGGAAGCCGCCGCGACTGAGCGTGCCTTGCGCGAAGGCGATATCGACCTGTTGTACGTCGCGCCGGAACGGCTCATGACGTCGCGCTTTCTCGAGCTGCTGGAGCGCGCGCGCATTGGCCTCTTCGCGATCGATGAAGCGCATTGCGTGTCGCAATGGGGGCACGACTTCCGGCCGGAATATATCCAGCTCTCCGTGCTGCATGAACGGTTTCCGTCGGTGCCGCGTATCGCGCTCACCGCGACCGCCGACGCGATCACCCGCGAAGAAATCGTCCAGCGTCTCGCTCTCGATGACGCGCGCATCTTCGTATCGAGCTTCGATCGTCCGAATATCCGCTACCGCATCGTCGAAAAGGACAACGCGCGCTCGCAGCTGCTCGACTTCATCCGCGCCGAACACACGCGGCAGGACGGCACCACCGACGCGGGCGTTGTTTACTGCCTGTCGCGCCGCAAGGTCGAGGAAACCGCGGAATGGCTGAAGGCGCAGGGCGTGCGCGCGCTGCCTTATCACGCGGGCATGGAGTTCGAGATCCGCCAGAAGCATCAGGAGATGTTTCAGCGCGAGGAGGGCATCGTGATGTGCGCGACGATCGCCTTCGGTATGGGCATCGACAAGCCCGACGTCCGCTTCGTCGCTCACCTCGATTTGCCGAAGAGCGTCGAAGGCTACTACCAGGAAACCGGCCGAGCTGGGCGCGATGGGATGCCCGCCAATGCGTGGATGACCTACGGTCTCGGCGACGTGGTGCAGCAGCGCAAGATGATCGATGAATCCGAGGCGGACGAGGCGCACAAGCGCGTGCAGACTGGCAAGCTCGATGCGCTGCTCGGCCTGTGCGAAGCCGCGTCGTGCCGGCGCGTGCGGCTACTCGGCTATTTCGGCGAACCGAGCGCGCCGTGCGGCAACTGCGACACCTGCCTCGAGCCGCCGGCGTCGTGGGATGCAACCCGCGAGGCGCAGATGGCGCTGTCCTGTGTGTTCCGCGCGCAGCGCGCGAGCGGTTTTCACTTCGGCGCAGGACATCTGATCGACATTCTGCGCGGCAACCGGAGCGAGAAAATCCTTCAGCGCGGTCACGAGAAGATCAGCACGTTCGGCATCGGCGCTGCGCTGTCGGAGCCCGAGTGGCGTGCGGTATACCGCCAGCTCGTCGCGTTCGGCTACCTTTCTGTCGATCACGAGGGCTATGGGTCGCTGGTGCTGACCGAAGCGAGTAAGGCGGTGCTCAAGGGCGAGCAGAACGTGACGCTGCGCCGCTACGTGAAACCGACGCGGACGCGCCAGTCGTCGGGCCGCACCAGCGAGCGCGCCGACCCGACGCTCGGCATGGGCCCGCGCGAACGCGCCCGCTGGGAGCGCCTGCGCACATGGCGCACGGAAACCGCGAAGAGCGACGGCGTACCGGCCTACGTGATCTTCCACGACGCAACGCTCGCCGAGATTGCCCGCAATGGGCCCGAGACAATCGACGGTTTGCGGCATATTCCGGGCATCGGCGCCCGCAAACTCGACCGCTTCGGTACCGAACTGCTTGAAGTGGTATCCGCGGACTGACTGCCCCCTCTCCAAACCCTCGCAAGCTGTTGACTCAGTTGGTATTTCCAGAATATCATGCTAGGTTCCGGATTTTGGCTTGCCTGCGCGCGTCTTTCGTGCGTCGGTTGCGGCTTGGATCCGGGAGTTTGGAAGTTTTCGATGCTCTCCATTTCTGCTTTGCCCAGAAACAGATGCATCGATTTTGTTCAATTTCAGGAATAAACAATGCCAACCATCAATCAACTGGTTCGCAAAGGCCGCGCTTCAGAAACTGTGAAGAGCAAGAGCCCGGCCTTGCAGGACTGCCCCCAGCGTCGTGGCGTGTGCACCCGCGTGTACACGACGACGCCGAAGAAGCCTAACTCGGCGCTCCGTAAGGTCGCCAAGGTTCGTCTGACGAACGGCTTCGAAGTTATTTCGTACATCGGCGGTGAAGGCCACAACCTGCAGGAACACTCGGTTGTGCTGATCCGTGGCGGCCGCGTGAAGGATTTGCCGGGTGTGCGTTATCACATGGTTCGTGGCTCGCTGGATACCCAGGGCGTCAAGGATCGTAAGCAAGCTCGCTCGAAGTACGGTGCGAAGCGCGCCAAGGCCGGCAAGTAAGCAGCCGGTCAGCAGTAACAGGGTTCAGGTCGCCTGAAAGGGCGGTAATGGCGGTGGTGCCGGATTCGCCGGTGCTGTCGAGTAAGTGGTCACCCGACCGGGCTGGTTAGTCGTAAAAGATGGATCGGGTTAGTTGGTGACCGCGGGGCCAGGTGCCAGAAAGGCACGGTTCCAACTGAAAAGTTAAAGGAAGAAACATGCCGCGTCGTCGCGAAGTCCCCAAGCGGGAAGTGTTGCCGGATCCGAAGTTCGGTAACGTTGATGTAGCAAAATTCATGAACGTACTGATGCTCTCCGGCAAGAAGTCGGTTGCCGAGCGTATCGTGTACGGCGCTTTTGAACAGATCCAGACCAAGGGTGGCAAGGACCCGCTGGAAGTGTTCACGGTAGCGCTCAACAACGTGAAGCCGGTGGTCGAAGTGAAGAGCCGTCGCGTTGGTGGTGCGAACTACCAGGTTCCGGTCGAAGTGCGTCCGTCGCGTCGTATGGCATTGGCGATGCGTTGGCTGCGTGAGGCTGCGAAAAAGCGTAGCGAGAAGTCCATGGCCCTGCGCCTGGCTGGTGAACTGTCCGAGGCTGCTGAAGGCCGCGGCGGCGCGATGAAGAAGCGCGACGAAGTCCACCGGATGGCAGAAGCCAACAAGGCGTTCTCGCATTTCCGTTTCTAAGCGTCCCGACCCCGGGTCAAGCGGAAAGAAATTCCGGGCGGGTGCGCTTTAAAGCGCCTCGCCCGTTTGTGTTAGGGCGCGCAGGGATTCATGTCCCGCGCGCCAACCCCCATAGAGGATCAAAGTGGCTCGCAAGACTCCTATCGAGCGCTACCGCAATATCGGTATTAGCGCTCACATCGACGCCGGCAAGACGACGACGACCGAGCGCATTCTGTTTTACACCGGCGTGAACCACAAGATTGGTGAAGTGCACGACGGCGCTGCAACCATGGACTGGATGGAGCAGGAGCAGGAGCGCGGCATCACGATTACGTCCGCTGCTACCACTGCTTTCTGGAAGGGCATGGGCGGCAACTATCCGGAACACCGCATCAACATCATCGACACCCCGGGCCACGTCGACTTCACGATTGAAGTGGAACGCTCGATGCGCGTGCTCGACGGCGCATGCATGGTGTATTGCGCAGTGGGCGGCGTGCAGCCGCAGTCGGAAACCGTGTGGCGTCAGGCGAACAAGTACAAGGTTCCCCGTCTTGCGTTCGTCAACAAGATGGACCGTACCGGCGCGAACTTCTTCAAGGTCTATGAACAGTTGAAGACGCGTCTGAAGGCGAATCCGGTTCCGGTCGTAGTACCGATCGGTTCGGAAGAGAGCTTCAAGGGCGTTGTCGACCTGATCAAGATGAAGGCGATCGTGTGGGACGAAGCGTCGCAAGGTACGAAGTTCGACTACATCGACATCCCGGCGGAACTCGTCGACACGTGCAATGAGTGGCGCGAAAAGATGATCGAGTCGGCTGCCGAAGCCAGTGAAGAGCTGATGGAAAAGTACCTCGGCGGCGAAGAGCTGTCCGAAGCGGAAGTGGTGAAGGCGCTGCGCGACCGTACGATCGCGTGCGAAATCCAGCCGATGCTGTGCGGTACCGCGTTCAAGAACAAGGGCGTGCAGCGTATGCTCGACGCCGTGATCGATTTCCTGCCGTCGCCGGTCGACATTCCCCCGGTCACGGGCGAACTCGAAAACGGCGAGAAGGCGGAGCGCCGCGCAGCTGACGACGAGAAGTTCTCGGCACTCGCGTTCAAGATCATGACCGACCCGTTCGTCGGCCAGCTGATCTTCTTCCGTGTGTACTCGGGCGTCGTGAAGTCGGGCGATACGCTGCTGAATGCGACCAAGGACAAGAAGGAACGTCTCGGCCGGATTCTGCAGATGCATGCGAACCAGCGCGAAGAAATCAAGGAAGTGCACGCGGGCGACATCGCCGCGGCTGTCGGCCTGAAAGAAGCGACGACGGGCGACACGCTGTGCGATCCGCAGCATCCTATCGTGCTCGAACGCATGATTTTCCCGGAGCCGGTGATCTCGCAGGCCGTCGAGCCGAAGACCAAGGTCGACCAGGAAAAGATGGGTCTCGCACTGAACCGTCTGGCTCAGGAAGATCCGTCGTTCCGCGTTCAGACGGATGAAGAATCGGGTCAAACCATCATTTCGGGCATGGGCGAGCTCCACCTCGAAATTCTGGTCGACCGGATGAAGCGTGAGTTCGGCGTCGAAGCGACGGTCGGCAAGCCGCAGGTGGCATACCGCGAAACCATTCGCGGCACGGCAACGGATGTCGACGGCAAGTTCGTCAAGCAGTCGGGTGGTCGCGGCCAGTATGGTCACGCAACCATCACGCTCGAGCCGAACGAGCAGGGCAAGGGCTACGAGTTCCTCGACGAGATCAAGGGTGGCGTGATTCCGCGCGAATACATCCCCGCGGTCGACAAGGGTATCCAGGACACGCTGAAGGCTGGCGTGCTGGCTGGCTTCCCGGTGGTTGATGTGAAGGTTCACCTGACGTTCGGTTCGTACCACGACGTCGACTCGAACGAAAATGCGTTCCGTATGGCCGGCTCGATGGCGTTCAAGGAAGCGATGCGCCGCGCGAACCCGGTCGTGCTCGAGCCGATGATGGCGGTGGAAGTGGAAACGCCTGAAGACTACATGGGTAACGTGATGGGTGACCTGTCGGGTCGCCGCGGTATCGTTCAGGGCATGGAAGACATGGTCGGCGGTGGCAAGATCGTTCGTGCAGAAGTGCCGCTGTCGGAAATGTTCGGCTATTCGACGTCGCTGCGTTCACTCACGCAAGGTCGTGCGACGTACACGATGGAATTCAAGCACTACTCCGAAGCGCCGCGCAACGTGCAGGAAGCGATCATCAGCGCCAAGTCGAAGTAATCGCGCGGCAAGTCATCAATCGATCAACATTTTTGAAAGAAGAGAATCATGGCAAAAGGTAAATTCGAACGGACGAAGCCGCACGTGAACGTTGGCACGATCGGTCACGTTGACCACGGCAAGA
>NZ_JALPRG010000022.1:0-35456 GCF_030464945.1 Paraburkholderia sp. CHISQ3 | reverse complement strand
AAATTCGATGAAAATTTGCGGCTCTAGTGGGTCAGTTCTGCGCGGACATCAACATGCACGTCGAGCAAATGGGCGAACACACGTATGTGTATCTCGATACGGAGTTGTCCGCGCACCCGCTGGTTGCGAAGACTGCGCCAGGCTACATCCATATCGGCCAACGTCTGCCGTTCGCTCTCGCGCCCGATGCACTGCATCTGTTTCATCGGGACGGACGGGCGGCAACGCGCGCGGTACATGAACAGGGCGCGGGCTCGTTGGCCCTCGCGTAACGGTGTGCCCGGGCGGTGCCGCCGATGCGACAGATGCGGCCGGCCAGGTGTTCAGCAGTTTCAGGCGGCTCGGGTTTGCAGCCGCCGTCAAATCGGTAAGTTGATTCCAGACAAGGACCAGATATGTTCAACAAGAAACTTTCAGTGATCGTGTGGAACGAATTCGAGCACGAACGCGAAGAACCTGAAATACGCGCGATCTATCCGGAGGGTATTCACGCGACGATCGCCGCTGCGTTACGCGAGATACCCGCGCTGGGGCATGGCACGCTACCGCTCGAGATTGGCACGGCCACGCTCGATCAACCGGAACACGGCTTGAGCGAGGCGCGTCTCGCGACGTGCGACGTGCTCGTGTGGTGGGGGCATAAGGCTCATTCGAAAGTCGACGATGAGATCGTCGAGCGCGTGCAGCGCCGGGTTCTCGAAGGGATGGGGCTGATCGTGCTGCACTCGGGACACTTCTCGAAGATCTTCCGGCGCCTGATGGGCACCAACTGTTCGCTGAAGTGGCGCGAAGCGGCCGAGAAGGAGCGCGTGTGGGTCGTCGAGCGCTCGCACCCGATCGCCGCGGGTCTCGGCGAATATTTCGAGTTGCCGAACGAAGAGATGTACGGCGAGCGCTTCGACATTCCGCAGCCAGACCAGACGATTTTCATCTCGTGGTTCGAAGGCGGTGAGGTGTTCCGTTCCGGTTGCTGCTGGGAACGCGGACACGGCCGGATTTTCTACTTCCGTCCGGGCCACGAGGCCTATCCGACCTATCACAACCGCGACGTTCAGCAGGTGCTGGCCAATGCCGTGCAGTGGGCGGCACCGCGTGTCAATTTCGTCGACCATTGCCCACAGTCCGCCCCGCTCGAAACGCTGAGCGACAACGGCAACGCATTCGCGAAGGTCGGGATCCGGCAATCCACGGGAGACATCGCGTGAACGACGACTACAAGGTGGAATTGCCGGAAGCCGCCGTCACGCTGCGCGACCGGCGGTTGCGGGTCGGTGTGATCGGACTGGGCGTCGGTCTCAAGCACATCGAGGGCTGGCGCGAGCATCCGGACGTCGACGTGGTGGCGATTGCCGATCCCGATGCGAAACGCCTCGCGAAGGTCGGCGACGAATTTTCGATCGATGCGCGTTATGCGGATGCGCAGACGATGCTCAAGGCCGAGCGGCTCGACGTGGTGAGCGTCTGTACGCCGAACAAGTTTCACAAGGAGTTGACGCTCGCTGCACTCGGCGCTGGTTGTCACGTGTTGTGCGAAAAACCGATGGCGATGAATGCGGAGGAGGGGCGCGCCATGCTCGCCGCTGCGCAGCGTGCCGGCAAGCGGTTGATGATCAACTTCTCGTATCGCTTTAGCGCCCAATCGCGGGCGCTTAAAGCCCAGGTCGACGCCGACCTTTTCGGCGACTTCTATTTCGGCCGCACGGTCTGGCATCGCCGGCGCGGCATGCCTGGCTTCGGCGGCTGGTTCGGCATGAAGTCGCTCGCGGGCGGTGGCCCGCTGATCGATCTCGGTGTACACCGGCTCGACCTCGCGTTGTGGTTGATGGGTTATCCGAAGCCCGTCTGGGTGATGGGCTGCGCGTACGATCCGATCGCCCGCGAGCTCGCCGAACAATCGGGCAAGACCTTCGACGTCGAGGATCTGGCCGCGGCGCTGATCCGCTTCGACAACGGCGCGACGCTTGCGCTCGAGGCATCGTGGGCGACCAACATCCAGGAAGCCGAGCTGATGGAAACCCGCCTGCTCGGTACCAAAGCGGGGTTGCTGCAGAAAAACCTGAACGAAGGCTACACGTTCGACGCGCATATCTTTATGGAGCAAAACGGCGCGCAGTTCGACATGCGCCTGAACCCCTCCGGAACCATCGCACGCTCGGCAATGTACGACTACGCCGAAGCGATTCTGAGCGACACGCCACATCCCGCACCGGGTGAGGAAGGTCTCGTCGTGATGGAGATTCTCGACGCGATCTATGCGAGTGCCGCGTCAGGTCAACCGGTTCGCGTTCGACCACCGGCAGCGGGGCGCACATCGCTCGAAGCGCCCGCGCTCGATGTCGGCGTAGTCGGATAACGATGCCGGCGGGCTCACGCACGTCAAGTTAGTAGTCGACCCATCGTACCCAGCATTGAGGCAGGCATCCGGCGACAACGCCGGCATGCCGGTCTTCGTGCGCGCCAAAAACGGGTGCGTTTAATCAAAAGAAAAAGGCGCGCGCATAGCACGCACGCCAGAAAACAGGTTTGGAGACAACCATGATCAATTCAGCAAGAAAGAGGGTGCCCGGCGTGCGGCGGTTTGCCGTGGCGATATCGATGACGACATGTTCGACGGTCCTGCATGCAGCGCCCGTTGCGACGGTCGCGACTGTCGCAACGGCACCTGCCGATTCGGCCGCGTCGTCACCCGCTCTGGTGATGACGCTGGCGGATGCCGGCAACGCGGAACCGGCCGGTATGAGCCAGTCGACAGGTGTGGTGCAAACCGACACCAGCCCGATAGGCACCGTGACTCCGACACCCTCGTCGGCATGGAACCAGCTCACGCCGTGGACGGTATTCCATGGCTATTTTCGGGCAGGCGTCGGCGCGAGCGATGGCCACTCGCAAGCCTGCTACCAGTTGGTGGGCGCGTTGAGCAAATACCGGCTCGGTAACGAGTGTCAGGTGTATGGCGAACTGGAGATCGACCAGACGTTGTACAAATTCTCGAATGGCATGCAGCTGTCGGCGGTGGGAATGGCGAGTCTTGTCAACTCGCTCGATCGAGTACCGACTTTTCATACGAGCAACGGCAACCAGGGCAACATCCGCTTGCCGCAGTCGTATGTGCAGTTGACCGATATCCCCGGCCTCGACGCCGCGCGCATCTGGTTCGGCAGGATCTACTACCGGCGCCATGACGTCTACGCGAATGATTTCTTCTACTGGAATCCGACCGGCCTTGGCGCGGGCATCGAGAACGTGTCGATCGGCGGCGGCCTCAAGCTCAGTTACGGGCTGTTTCGCAAGGATACGGTCAACGCGCAGTATTACGCCACCCGCCATGACCTGCAGTTGTCCGGTGTGCATCCGAACCGGGACGGCGAACTGCAGTTCGGGTTGTCGTATATTCCGGCGCGGGCACCTGTGAGCGGCTCGAACGGCTTGATGCAGGACGCGCATAGCGGCTGGTCGATCACCGTGCAGCATGTCCAGTCCAATCTGTTCGGCGGGAAGAACAAGCTCGCGTTCCAGTACGGGACGGGCCCCGGAACCGGTCTTAGCTACACCGGTACGCTTAGCAACGACCACCGCTACAAGAGCCTGCGTGTGCTCGATGCATTCGACTGGCAGGCAACGCGCGATTTCGGCGGCCAGGTGGTCGGCATTTATCAGCGCGACATCGCGCCGTCGGGTGGCTCGCAGACCTGGGTGTCGATGGGCGTGCGACCGGCTTACGCGTTCACTCAGCACATCAAGCTGCAGGGCGACTTCGGCCACGACCTCGTGACGCCATCGGGTGGCCCGACCCGTAAGCTGCTCAAGGCGAGCGTCGCGTTGACACTGGCGATGGACCGTTCGTTCTGGTCGCGACCCGAGCTGCGTGTCTTCTACACCTATGCGCACTGGAACCAGGCGGCACAGGCTGCGGCGGCACCTGGCGATCCGCTGTCGACGACGGGAATTTTCGGCACCTCGCGTACCGGTTCGACGGTCGGAACGCAGATGGAATGGTGGTGGTAAGGAACCGGGTGCGAAAGCAGAAACAGTCAAGCTTTGGGGAGGATCGGGTGAGCGCGCGTGGGTCGATCGTTGTATCTTAGCGCTCACCAGATACAAAGGAGGGGAGAGCCCCCATGCTCGATCACGTATTCATATCCGTCAGCGATATCGATCGTTCGATTGCGTTCTACGAGAAGACACTCGCGCCGCTCGGCATCGCCCATGCGCTCGACTACGACGGCAGACAAGGCCCTGCCGGCCACCCCGATCTCAAGGGTTTCGGCAAGAACGCTCGCGTGTTCTTCTGGCTGCGCGAAGGTACGGTCGAAGGGCGCGCTGCCCACGTCGGTTTCGTCGCCGACGGCAAGAGCGAGGTCGATGCGGCCTTCGCGGCGGCGATGGCCGCAGGCGCCAGCGAAATCCATCCTCCGGGACCACAACTTCACTACGACCCGCGCTACTACGCGGCCCAGGTTCGCGATCCCGACGGCTACAGCCTCGAATTCGTCTACAAGGAATGGCAGCACTGATATGAAGAAGCTTGTCGATACATTCATCCAGACCGTCAACGCATTCGACGTCGAAGGAGCGTTGGCCCTCTTCGCGTCCGATGCGGTCATCGACGACGTTTCGGTTGGCGACGCCTTTGTCGGCACCGAAGGTGTTCGCCTGTATATCGAGCAGTTTTTCGTTGGTTATAAAACTGCCAGCAAGCTTCTGTCGCTCGAGCAACTGGACAACTTCAATGCCGTCGCTCGCCTCGACTTCACCGGTAACTTCGGCCACGAGATCGGGACGCTCAAGATCGCAATCAACGCCGATGGTCTTATCGAACGCATCGATGCGGATCTCGAATGAGTGGTACACCGCAATAATCAAGGCGAAACCGGAGTGTCTTCATCGACACCCCGATTTCGCCCACTTCGAATGAAAACCGCTTACTGCTGTTGCAGTTGCTGCTTCTGAATATACGTCCGCACATCGGCCATCGATACGCGCCCGGTATGGGCGCTATCGATTGCATCGAAGTGCTTCGAGACATACCCCAGACCGCTGCTTTGCGCCTGCGCCTTCGTCACAGAAGCGCCGTTACTCAGCACCGTGTTGGCACCGAGCCGAGCTTCGACACGCTGCTGCGCCTGCTGCTGCAGCGTCGCACCCGTGGAGGGGAGCACAGCCGCCACACGGCTCTGCGGAAAGAACGGACCGTCGACGCCGTGACTGCCATGCGGCAGCGTCACCGCAGCTACCGCTTGAGGCGGCAGCGCGTGAGCGCTACTGATTGCAGCGCCGAGCACGATCAACGGGGAAATACGTCGCATCAATTTGATTAAAGACATGATCACTCTCATTGAATGGGTGAGCAGAGGGTTCCCGTAAGAAGGAGTATCCCGCTATCGATCAAGGTACCTTCGCTCCGGTAGTGGCCGCGTTGGCCGTTGGCGTGCTGGCCGCGGCCTCGTCTGCCCACGGCGCCGGCAACGTCTTGAGCGTGAGCGCCCCCGGAATCGCTGCGTTCTGATAGAAGAGCGCCAGGTCCGACTTCATCTGCGGGCGAGCAACGTCATCCAGATAGATCATGTGACCGCCCTGGAAGAAGCTGACCTGCAGGTTCGGATTTAGACCCGATACGGTCTGGAGCCGCGCGAGCTGCTTCTCGGTATTAAAGAACGGCGTGGCCAGATCGTGATAGCCGTTCTCGGAGAACACAGCCAGCTGCGGATTGAGCTGCAGCGCGCCGAGCAGATCGGGGATCGTGTCCGGCAAAGCCTGTCCGTCGTGCGAGAAGTCCCAGCTACCGATGATGTTGTCGTTCAACGGCACGTAGGTCGCATTCGGCGCCGTATAGCCGAGGTAGTTCGGCATCTGTGTCGCGAGGGCGTTCGTGAACGGCTGCGAAATCAGGATGTCCGACGGGTCGCCATCGCTTTGCAGCCGCGAGTCCGAATTCGGCAGCGACACGCGTCCATCGTAGCGGCCGATCGTCGTTCCCGATATCAGACTGCCCGAGAACGGATTCGCGTTGAAGTAGCCCTTCAGTGCCTGCAGGGTCAGGCTGGACGGCTGCTCCCACGACGTGAGCGTTTTCGTCGAAGGGAATACCGGCCTACCCAGTGCATCGGGGTCGCCGATCTGACTCAGCACCCACGACTGCGAATAGCTATTGAAGGCGCTGTACTCGGTCGTGACGAACTGCGCCATCTGCGTCGCGTAGGCGCTCTGGCTAGCCGGTGCCGGCGATACCTGGTTGTAGTACGCCGCCACCTCCG
Source organism: Paraburkholderia sp. CHISQ3 (assembly GCF_030464945.1). Taxonomy (NCBI): domain Bacteria; kingdom Pseudomonadati; phylum Pseudomonadota; class Betaproteobacteria; order Burkholderiales; family Burkholderiaceae; genus Paraburkholderia; species Paraburkholderia sp. CHISQ3. The sequence continues at coordinate 29,202 of NZ_JALPRG010000022.1, read as the reverse complement.
CATAACCGGGCATGTAGCCGGCCACGGTGTCGGTGGCAAGCGCGAGACCGGCGGTCGAATTCTCGACGGCGACGGCTTCCGTGGCATCCGCGAAGTAATTGAGGATCGCGGACTGCAACGTGATCCCCGTCAGATGTACGCCGGCTGTTTCGAGCGACAGCGCGAGCATGTCGGTACGCGGCGTGCCATAGGATTCGCCATAAAGGTAGATCGGCGAACTGCTGCGACTATTCACCGTTAGATAACGCTCGATGAAATCGCGCATCACGGTGACGTCCGGATCGGAACCCCAGAACGTCTGGTTCGTGTTCGGCGACACGGCTTCGGAGAGCCCGGTTCCCGGCGGATCGATGAAGACGAGATCCGTCGTATCGATCAGACTTTCAGCGTTGTTGACGAGCGGATAGTTCGGCCAGTTGGTGCCGAACAGCGGGTCGGGCGTGGCGACACGCGTCGGGGCAAACGAGCCGAGACGCAGCCAGATCGACGACGAACCCGGGCCGCCGTTGTAGACGAACGTCACAGGGCGCGGCGCACCGTTCGTGCTGGGCGCGGTGTACGCGACATAGGACATCGAAGCTTCTGGATTGCCACTCGAGTCGGATGCGGTCAGGTGACCCGTGGTGGTCGTGTAATTGACCGTGGTGCTGCCGGAGGTCCACGTGTAGTTCATCACGGCAGCCTTCTCGGCGACTTGCGACGCGTCGAGACTGTCGTTCGCATTCATCGAATAGGCAACGGGATCGACGTAGGTCTGGTTGGCTGCTACCTGGGCGGCTTTCGCGTTAGCGGTCTGCTTCAGGTTCGCGGCACTGCTTGAAGAGCCATCCCCGCTGCCGCATGCGGCGAGCGCCATAGCGCCGACTACCATGGCTGCAATGGTCGTGATCTTGCCTGGCGTAGCGCCACGGCGATTGCCGGCACATCTCCTGTCTGGTTTCATCTTTATCCTTGGTGGTGGGTTCAGATACCGTTTCGCAAAGACCGCTGGCGTCAACTGGACGCGTCGAGACCAGCAGTCGGGATTGAACTGCTTTCTGAATTTAAAACCACGAATCTAAAGTGCATAAACCTGCAGACCAGCGGTGAAATTAATTTATCTTGTGTAGTGGTTTAAGGTGAATGGATTTTTAATGGTGAAGCCATGGGGAAAATAGGCTGGGGCGATGGACTTTGTCAAGGGTCGCCCGGATGACAGAAATACGTACGTGAGATTTTGGCGAGTTGCTTGAGTATTGGAAGAAACATTGCTGCGTTGGCATATTGAAAGAGTTTCTTGAGTCGCATTGCCTGGGAGATTCCCGTTGGTACGCTAGATTTTCCGTCAAAACCGGGGAGGGCTTTATGTATTGGATGATAAGGCTTTTCGAAAGAAACCTTTCATATTTCGAATTGAATCATTGATTTATATAAATCAATTGTGGTGACTGGAGATTTTGTGACAACCCGCTGAATCAGACAATTTGAGAAATTTTGAAAATCCTCGGAATCGTGGTTGCCCAATTTTCGAAAAACGTCGATTTTTTATTTGGCGGACAGAGCACTGTGCAATGCCGCCCAGGGTCGTTGTGTTTCTGCTGATTTCCAGTACGGTCGATTTCTTTGAAGATCGATTATGGTTATCGATCGATTGCCTACTCCTCGTTTTGAGTCCAGGCCAGCACCTCCAGCGCGGCCGCCACATCCAGCCGGCATTTCCTTAGCGGGCGCGGCAACAGCTCCTCCGCTTTCTCCAGCCGGCGTAGCAGGGTATTGCGGTGGCTATGTAGCAGTTCCGCCGCCTCCGTTGCATTGGAGCCGCACTCGAGGAAGACTCGCAACGATTTCTGCAGGATCGGCGACGCCGTGGTCAGCGATCCTAGCGTCTCGCTGACGAAGTGTTGTGCGGCCCTCGCATCCTGTGTCATTAACGACACCAGCCGAACCTGAGCAATGCTCACCACGCATGCAGGGGAGCGGAGTCGGCCGACTACCCGTTGCGCCGTGAGCGCTTCCAGATGCGAGCTCCGGAATCCTTCGATGCCACGGCCGGGTTCGCCGATCGCCACGCGGGTCCGGGGAACCGTCGCCACGAATTGTTCGAGCCGCGTCCTGTTGACCGGTTGATCCGCCGCGCACCATACCCACAGCGTCGCCGAATTCGCCAGGATGACCAGGTGTGACGATGCGTGTGCGCAGTGCGCGAGCTCGCGCGCAACGTCCTCGAGTTGCCGAAGCTCGGGTTGTCTGGCCTCGCTCCAGATCAGCGCGCCGTGGTGCTGTTGCTCCATAGCGTATTCGAGGCGTCCGCTAGCCAGAACAGCGCCGACATCTTCGCCTTGAATGATTCTGGCAACGAGGTCGCGACGATCCACATGGCTGCTTTGCCGCAGGATTTCCTGCTCCCGGCGCAGGACGGTGGTGACCTCGCGCATGTTGTCGTCGATGAAGGTCATGATCGACTGTGCCATGACCTCGAGCAACTCTTCGAGCAGCACGGCATCCTGCGTCAGCTGGAAGGCGGCCCGACGCGAAAACTGCAGCGCGGCGTTTTGCACAGCCCGGCCGGAATTGAGAATGACGTCGCCTTGCCCGCGGCGGACCAACTGCCGAGCCATCTCTTCGAGGTCAGGCGGCAGATAGACCGGAACGGGTTCGCCGGGGTGCTGAATGTTCGCGGAAGCCCAATGCAGGATGCCGACGCGGTTCATCCGACGTGAAGCTGCCAGCAACACCGGATCGTCGATTGAAGACATTGCGGCGACATCTGGCAGGCTCGCCGCGTCCAGATTCTCCAGCCATTCCGGCGGCGCCTGGAGCGCGATCTCTGCTCCCTGACGCAGCAGTTCGCGAACCGCCGGTGAGGGCGTCTTCCAGCCAGGAGGTAGAGCGGAGGGCATAAGAGTAGGGCTATTTGCACTTTTCGGGCTATTCATTTGGTGCACTCTATACCTTGTATGCCATGCCGGGGGCCACTACGATCAGATTTCGAAATCACCGAATCCTTTTCCTGGAATTGCCGCCATGACATCTTCCCGCAAGTGCGCCATCGCCATTGTTGCCCGCGAGAATATCGACTTCGGATTCGATGAGAGTATTCCACGGCACTGGTTCGACAACGACCCCTACAAGAGCCGCTTCCTGGATGGCCTGCAGATCAGCTTCCCTGAAGGCGAGCGCTTTTTTATCTCGAGTGTTCGTGCCGTACGGCACCGTATCAAGGATCGACAACTGATCCAGCAAGTAAAAGACTTTACGCGCCAGGAAGGGCAGCACGGCATGGCGCACATCCGATACAACGAGATCCTTGTGAAACAGGGCATGCCAGTCGAAAAACTTTCGTCCATCCACAAGCATTTGATCGACGAAATGAAGGCCCGGGTTTCAGAAGATTACAGTGTCGCGATCACTGCTGCAGTCGAGCATTTCACGGCCTCGCTCGCCGACTCGTTCTTTGCCCGAAAAGTCGTGACTAAAGGCATGGAGCCGAGGATGCGTGCGCTGTGGGCCTGGCACGCCATCGAGGAAATGGAGCACAAGTCGGTTGTCTTCGATGTCATGACTTCCGTCACGCGGATCAGCTACCGGAGCCGCATCGGCGCGATGCTCCTTGTCATCTGGCAACTGAACCGGATTACGGGCTACTTCACGGACCAGATGCTGAAAGCCGACGGCTTCAACTGGATCGAGCGAAGGATGCTCAAGCTCAAGAATCTTGGGTGGCTATACGGCTTCAATGGCGTGAAATCCCGCATGATTCCCGGGATTGTCCGGTACATGCTGCCAGGTTTTCATCCCAGCAAGATTGCGAATTTGCACAACTATCCGTCCTGGGTCGCGGAATATGAGCGCAGCGCCGATCCACATTTGGCCTCCGCTGCGCTACTGGCCGCGGCTAGCTGACTTCGTCTGGGTTTAGAGGCGGGGTTTGTCGAGCTGCGGATACCGGCAGGCTTGGAAAGTGGCTAACGATGTTCGTGATTTTGTATTTAACATAACGTAATTTATCAATCGGACCGATGTCAGAGCTTTTTAGTAATGTCTGGTTCTGGCTCATTAGAAATGTCCGGTTCCCGGCCCCGGGCTGTAGCTGTGGCGCATGCTCAGGCATGACGCACAGCCCGGGAGCCGGACATGAACGGACGTGGATTCATCACGATAAGCATGCACGAGCTCGAGCGTGTGAAGGTCATCGAGGCAGTCATCGAGCACGGTCTGACACTCGGCACCAGCTTCCGTTACCGGGTTTCGCCGGTTGAGTCTCGCCCATCACCAGTGAAAAAGCCCCGCATCGCGGGGCTTTCAGAACATTCATCGCCGTTTCGCCAGGGGCACATCGCCCAGCGCCTTTCAGAGGCACGTACGCCCTAAATCCTGCGAAACCGGGCCGGGGCAGCGCAACTCAATCAATCTGGAGCTGAATCGAGTTGTACCCAAGAATGTTCCCGCTCTTGTACCAGACGATGACCTGGCCACTCTTGTCGTTCGCCAGATTGGCCTGTGTATATCCAGGGTTCGCTTTCTGCGTAACCAAACCCGTACCGGAAACGTCCAGATTCCAGTCGGTCACCGCAGAGTAATGTGTTGACGGATCTGCTGTTACGTCGGTTTTCTGTCCATTCGCCGCAACCAGGTCCACCCTCAACTGCACGCTGCCGCCATGTGGAACATGCAGGATATTCTGGTCGATAAACTTGCTCGCGGCCGCTGCGTCGGATGCGCCACTGGCGTCCCACTCTGCCTCTCCTTTGTACACCGTTCCGTTCACACTTACTTCAAGCAGCGCGTTGGGCACGTCCTGTGCCGAAGCACGAAGAGGTAACGCAGCCACCACGCATGCCGAAAAGAGAAATGCTATATACCGTTTCGAGTCCATCCCTCATCCTTTGATCGGAAAGTTCTCAGATAATCAATGTCTGATGACGCAATGCTGACTATTTGCCTCGATATGCAAGACAGGCACCGTCAGCCCAAAGGCCCGACGAGCATGGGGGCCCGGACCAATGTAGATAAGACGACCAAGCCCAATACAGCTGCTGCGGTTGAGCATACCCACTCGTATCCCAGTCAAACATGCACGCACGCGGATTGCACGAACTCAACGTAAAGGTCCAAGTCGCAGTCGATTCCCGTTGCGCATAGGCCTGTGCGGCAGCCAGGAGATCGGATCCACATATAGCCGGATTCGAGGTCGGATTACCAGCACAGAAATAAGGCTGTCCAACCACCAATGGCGACAACTGCTCCTGAACTGGCAAGTTATGGGCCTGTCGATATGCAACACATTGGGTGCGCACAGAATTACGTAGCCTTTTGACAATTGCCGCCGCAAGGATGCCAGCGACCGGTACGCTATTCGCCTCTTGCACACATTGAGAGATATTTTTGCCTATCTGATCCCAGTCGCCCGGGTCGCCGCATCCATCAGTATTAAGAGCGTTCTGAAGATCATTTTTAATATGATACTGGGCCATATGCTGCTCGCAGTACTTCTGGTTTATGTACGATACCGATGAATAATTGTCGCAATCACCCATAACCTTTTTCCAGTCGCCAGTTCTGCTTGTGAACGGAGTAACGAATGTGGTGACAACTTCATCCAGCCAGTGCGAACTCGCAAGACTGCTCTTGCCCAGACACGATGATTTAGCGATGCAGGTCTGGGTGTCAGTGAACCCATTTTGGGGTGCGCCCGAGGGACGAGGCAAATTATCAAGAGCGACAACGTTCGCATAACAGCTATCTCCACAATATCGGTTCGCAAAACTCCCATCAGTTTTACATTGCGGATTGGTTCCCACGTTCACCGAGCCCGCGGCAGTCGCGCAGGCGGAAGTCTTTGGGACCGCCCCGCCTTTTTCAAAGATGGGATAGCACACGCTATCCCCTGTATCTGCCATGGCAAACGCAGAGCCTAACAGCAGGCAAAAAACCGTCAGCAGCTTAGACGTTGTGAGCAACATTATTCGATTCATTCTTGATAGCTCCGGCATGCGCATTACATAACGTTGACGCAATACTTACCGCGCAAAACTATGCCATATCAAGACATCGAATTTCGAAACTGTATTGAAATATTTCTCAATATTTCTCAAACATAACCCTTTCTCCGAGATTGCGTCGGCCGGGAGCCATTCTATGAGCACAAACTGGCTGCGTAACGCCCCGGCTCTAATTTCTGAACAGCTCACCTAGCCACGTCATCCCCGTCGTTTGTACCGATCAACCACTCAAGACCCAGTTGCGAACCAAGACGCGGCAAGATCTCATCATCAGAGAACAGATACACCCCCGCCACCAACCTCGCGACACCGACCAAATCAGGAAACAATGTCGCACTTGTGACGCCGGCGGTCCTCAACTGCAATCGCATCGATCCAAAAGAGACGGCCGGAATACTCACGTAATGCACCCGTTTCTCAAATTCCTTATTCGATTCAAGCGACACGAACCGATCTTCTTTGTTCTCATGCGAGCGATGAACTGTAAACCACCCGTCTTGCGCAGCAATCCTGCGTGACACATGACGCGGCCTAAACAGCGCGGTCCGATTCACGGCCAGAGGGTTACGACGCTCCTGATCAGATAACAAATCACCCTGCTCGTAACCCAGCACCCACACAGCGGCGTCAGGCGGCTCCTTAGTGCGATCCGCCGACGCTACGCCCGGTAGATTGATCGCGAACCACAAAGCGGCCAACGCATTACCGGTCCAATCGAGTAACCGCGTCGGCATCTCATGGTGTTGCGCGATCGCAAGCCAGTCAGCGTCGCTCAGATCTAACGTTGATTCGAGATACGGAATCGATCGGAGCTTGAATTCCTCCAGCATCTCACGCTCCACGTCCGCCGAATTGCGCGGGTGCCGCGCAACACTAGGTTTCAGCGCCCAAGGCAATTCACGCTGCCCCCGGAAGAGATAGCGTGTGGCTCCGTCCAAATGACCCGCGACAACAGCGATATACGCTGCAAGTGTCGTCACCTTTCCAAGATGCTGTAGTGCCCGCTCGTCTTCACACGATGTAACCGTCATAGCGCAGCCCCCTGCTGTTCGCACGCCTTCCGCCCCCACCCAACTATAACCATCACATCCGCTACGCAAGCTTCCTCAAAAATCTAACGAACTGTTCTGAGTTCATCAACACCTTGCCGCGTGGTCTCCACAAATCGTCAAAAGCACGCTGTAGAAAGCCCTGCTCGTTGCTGACAAGCACGTCGGCATGCAACAAATGTGTCATCAGATCAAGGTCTGCTTGGGCATTCAGGTCAATCCTGTCGTTTGCATAGACTGACGCATAAAAAGGCATGTACAAAATCGTCTGCACGAAAGTCGTGAAGTACGGATAAAAATCCTTCGCCCGCGACCATCGATTTGCGACTTCAACTGGGTTGTACGCCTCGATCTTCTTAACAATGAACTCTCGCCCACTCCGATCAGCCTCACTGGAAAGCGTATCTGCGAACACCGGAACACCATGACGCTTTCGACTGTATCTAATCAACCTAGTCCAATCTCGCACCTGTAATCGGACCTCCTTCGAAAGCTCCCGCATCTTTGCGCGCTTCGCGTTTTCTACCCTCAGCTCATCCTGAACCTCGCGCCAAATCTTCCAAGTGCCGTCCAAGGGCATATCGTGACAATTTTCAAACAAATATTCCTGTCTTTTGAGCGGCATAAATCGCCTAGCATGCACCCCCCGGCCACAGACCAGCTCGGAATGCCATATGCTCACAAAATCATCGTTAAGCCGCCCGGCCGTGTCCATCAGAAAGGGCATCCAACGCGTCGCCAGATCCCGCCGCTTCGCATCATTGCCGTAACTTCGCAGCATCTCCTCAAGAAAAACGTGTCCATATACGGCCACAATCCGCCCAGCGTGACATAGCTGACGCATGGGGCTGCTATCAAGAATATCGAAATGCTGCGGCGTAAAGCAATTCGTATCGAACACAACACGTACTCGCATATCGCCCCCGTTCATAGTTATTTTCGGACAGACAACAGGCAGAATCCACCACCCAAACTTCACCGCCGAACGCTAGCCTAACCGCTTCCACTAGCGTGGCGCGCTCAACACTAGCGGGCGCATGAGCCCTACCAGCAGACTTTACTCGCGCGACTCCTACACAGTGAATAGCCCCCCGGTCCTGGCGCAACGGTCTTCGCGGCCGGTCGGGCACGCCTTAGAGTGCCCCCGGCGATCACGGGCGGACCAAGCAGTTTAGTTGCGGCCGCCCAATATCAATTTTGTCCATTTTGGCATCGCACCATTTTTTATGATCTTTAAAATTGCCGAAACACAAAGTCGGACGCCATCAGCTAGCAAATCAGCATTGGACTTGTCCTGCTTACCCTTCCCGAGAGAACCGCTGTGAACAGCTGATGACCTGAGATCATACAGTTTTTGGAATTTTCCATATAAATTCTCCCGTTCCTCTTCTGTTTCTCCGAGCAACCAGGCACCACGCAACCTAAGTGGCAATGCGATCGGTGCATTTTTATCACCATCCGATAGGAAGAGCGACTCCATAGCAATTCCAAGATCAATTGCCTTTTCTACTTCACTGATGTGTTTAATAGCCAAATTAAGTCTAACGAGCGGAGTGTACAAAAAATTTTTCACGTTATCATTCAAACGAGAAAAATCGTTAACAATGACTCTATAATTTTCAATGTCTTCATCGCCAAGCTCAGTTATCTGATTTGTCTTCGTTTCCTCCGAGTGCATATACGTCGTTTGGGATAGATACCGTTTTAGCGGTATACTTTCGTCAAGCTCCGTAGCGTATTGGCGGATACTCGGTGAACACGGGCCTACGAGTGTCAATAGATGTGACAATTCGAATAACTGCTCCACTCCAGCATCAACCACTCCCTCATTCGTCACTTTGAATCCAAATCGCATGGATCTTCTTCGCCAGAGCACGGTCCTTGGACTATCAAAAAAATTATCAAAAAAGGGCGACACGCTCCGGCCCACCATATATTTCATGAATTCACTGTGTTCCGTCACTGCTCCTTTAATCTGATTGGACGGAGCATCAGATATGGGTGCGAGCCAAATATTATTCGATATTTTATGGATTTTTGATACAACTATTCCCGACAACAATGCAATATCGTTTACCGGCGCATCCGTAGCCTTCAGCATTGCATCAATAGTTTCCGCCGCCTTTTGGGGAGAGACCTCTTTCGCGAAAGTTAGCGCACACGAAGCAAGCGCCCACGCGTTAACGATAGTCGACCCACTGCAGTGATAAATTTTTTCCCCTAAGTATTTTTTCGTGAATTCATTACTCTCTAAAAATCTTTGGGTCGCCGACGTTTGGTGTGCGGTTAATCCCAAACGACCGTAATAAGGAGATTCCGTATACATCGCGGGATCACTGGTAAGATCGCTGTCAATTGCGTGCGCCAAAGCGGCGATATCTAAAGACACGTTCCCTTCCCCGTATTGTAGGTTTCACTCGCAATTCCTAGCTGCAACCGCGTGACACTATTACGCGGCTCACGTTGAGCACTGAGGATATAGCCGCACCACGCACAGGTTCTTGAGAATCAAGCCTGACCCAGCTAACACTCACGCGTGGACAGCCAAAAGCAACCTAATTCCTGTCGCCAGAAAGTTTGACACCGGTCGAGCATCGCGCCAACCAGTTTCGCCGCAGCAAAGACAATTATGCCTTGAATCGCTTGTTTACACGGGTTTCCGCCGTGCAATAGGTGCATTAGTGAGAGTTTGACGCGCCCTAATTTATCAATGCAATACGATGAGTCACGCTGTTCATATTTCGGTTAACCGACGCCACCCCAAGGCGTCCCTCAAGCGCGCCGATAGCCTTCTGCTGATCGTCGACTGTGAGTCAATCGATCCACATTAATTCTTTTTTGGAATCAATATTATGATAATTCAGGCCATTATCATCAGTTCCGGCATCACCCACAATCCAGCCTTCTCCACACGTTGAAGGACTGGTGCCATGAATATCGATCTCACTGGCCGCAAGGCCGTCGTTACCGGGTCAACGGCGGGTATCGGCCGAGCCATTGCAGAAGGATTGGGGCGCGCAGGCGCCGCGGTTGTGATCAACGGTCGCACTGAGAAGCGTGTCTCCACGGCGCTTCGGGAGCTTCGCGAACTCTTGCCAAAGACGGAGTTCACCGGCGTCATCGCCGATCTTGCGACCCCGGAAGGCGCGGCGGAGTTGTTCGCGCGGGCGCCGGATGCGGACATTCTCGTCAACAACGTGGGTACGGGGCGTCCGAAGTCCTTCTTCGAAATTGAGGACCGCGAGTGGATCGATCTCTTCGAACTGAACGTCATGAGCGGCATTCGCGCCTCCCGCCACTATGTGCCGAACATGATGAAGCGCGGTTGGGGGCGCGTCGTCTTCATCAGCAGCGAGTCCGCGCTTGCCATCCCCAAGGACATGATCGACTACGCCACGACCAAGACCGCTCAGCTCGCCATTGCGAGGGGCCTGGCCGAGGTGGTCGGCGGAACGGGCGTCACCGTGAATTCGGTTCTTCCCGGTCCGACGAATTCGGAGATCATGGGTGGTTGGGCGCAGGCGAACGCAGATGCGCAAGGCATTACGCGTAAGGAAGCCGAGCAGCAGTTCCTGAAAACGAATCGCCCGACCACGCTCCTCAATCGCTTCGCGACAACCGAAGAAGTCGCCAATCTGGTCGTCTATGTCTGCTCGGAGCAGGCGTCGGCGACAACAGGTAGTTCGTTGCGTGTCGACGGCGGTGTCGTTCGGACAATTGCATAGGGCACACGCGTTTTCACTCGTTCAACGCGCTTCGAGAGGGGCCAAACCATCGGTTCCCTCTCGGGGTAGTCAACAGCCCGTGGAGCTTGACCGCTCGGACGCGTTTTTCGTACGAGCACATGAACTACCTTGAGGTAATTCGGGTTTTCGTCCGCCGTCCCTTTTCCGCCAGCAGCGAGGCTGCTAACGAAAAGTCCCCAACCGAGTTGTCCGTTTTGAAATTGTGTCGAGAAACGCCTCTTCGTAGCCACGAGCCATTGCGTCGAGCGTCAGGGTTTGCGCCACTTCGAAATATGCGCTTTGGGCGAGCCATCAATGAAAAAACCCCGCGTCGCGGGGCCGTCATCTACAAGGCACTCACAATCACTTGCACCCAACGCGCACAGGCTATCGACGACGCGTTCAATGCCGCAGACAGGGTTACAGCAGGCCAGCGCTACGCAGCGCAGTTCGCAGGCTAGCTGCGGTATAAGCCATCCCAAAGCTGTCAACCAGCGCGAGCCGTTTATCCGCGGATGAACCGCTGAACTGCTCGAAGGTCATTCCATGGTTCTCGCCCAACCAGCGGCTGAAGCCGTTGAGCTTGCCCGCGAACGTGTCTCTCCGCGTGTCACTCAGACCGACACGCTGTCGCTGCATGACCTCGTCAATCCCGATGGCATTGCCGGCGGCCCGATCCGGAGTCAGTTGTTGACTCGAAGGCAATGCCGCTCGAGGCCGTGGTGTTGATGGAGTAGCGGGACGTTCTGGCGCAACGTTGAAATCAAAGTTGAAGTAGTTCCGGACATCTTCTGTGCTGTAGTCGGCGGAATTTTCGGGGGCGGCACGATGGTAGCCCGCTGCTGCCAGCCTTTGGATTCCGGCGGGTTTGCGCGCATTGTTCACTACCGTGGTGAGATCTTCATCGGAGCGCTGGGCGTTCCGGAGCGCGATGTTGCCCGAATGGAATGAGAGTGGGCGTGGCATGTGTTCTCCATGGATGAAAGAGTAAAAACCAGACTGATGCTTAACGTAGTGACATTGTGGGTATCGCGCGGCAGAGGGGATGCGCGAGTGCGAAAAGAGAACCGCCTACGCGAACATTCCGCGTTACCCCGCCCATCGCTATCCGCCCAACTTTTGCTGCGGAATTCAAAGGCCGTCAGGTAAGGATGCATTCGTTCGGCGCAGTGCTCGACATGCGCCCTGTCCTTCGGCTCGCTCGTCATCCACGGCGCAAACTGGAACAACACAGCACCGAGCCTGCCCGCCGCGCGTAGCGGCTCGATCGCTTCGAAATATCGAGCTCACATTTCCTCAATCACCGGCGCAGGCACATCGCGATAGTACAGATTGGCTTTATCCGTCTGAGGCAACTCGCCCTGCAGATCCTTCGGGAAAAACTTTCGCTCGGTCTGATGGCCCGTGAACAGACGGAACGCCTTCATGTTGAAGATGAAACCATCGGGTGTGCGCTCGACCCATAGCGCGCTATTGCTGGCGCTCGGCATCGCGTAGTAGGACGAGTCGACTTCGACCAGAGCGAACTGACTGGCGTAGAACCTCAGACGCGCCTCAGCACTTGTGCAGCCCTTCGGAGAGAAACGCCCGCTCTTGATAAGCGTCGCATCGGTCCACGACGCAGTGCCGATTCTGATAGACATCGCTCCCCCTTCGGCGGCTCGCAGACACTATCGCGCTATCGAAAGTCGAGCTTATACTGCGCATTCATAAAGCATCAAGTATCCGACACCCCACCCTGCCCTCCATGACCGAACCGCGACTTATCGAAATCACGCCCGCCACGCATGGCGTCGACCTCGATCTCGTCTATGCCACCTCGCGCAACCTCACCGGCAAAGCGATCTACAAAGAAGCCCACTGCCTGCTGCTCGAACCCGCCGAAACCCGGTTGCGCAAGGCGATTGAAATTGCTCGCGACGCCGCCCTGACACTACGGATTTTCGACGCCTACCGCCCGCGCGAAGCACAACAGGTGCTCTGGGATTTCCTGCCCGATCCCACTTACATCGCCGAACCCGGTCGCGGTTCGAACCACAGCCGCGGCACCGCGATCGACCTGACTTTGCTCGATGCCAGCGGCAGCGAACTCGACATGGGCACGGGTTTCGACGCCATGACGATCGAGTCCGAACACTTTCATCCGGGTCTTCCCGGACCCGTGCAGCGCAACCGTCTATTACTGCTCGGCATCATGCATGCTGCGGGCTTCACGCATATCAAAAGCGAATGGTGGCATTACGAGCTGCCTGGCTCGCGCGCGCTGCCTCTAATCGACGACAGCGCAAGCGGCCCATTGCGTCTCATGTAGTGGCTTTTTTTTCTGGCAAGCTCTACCCCATCCCCTATGGAGTGAGTATGAAACCGGTATTGCGCAATGCATTGGTGGCCGCAGCGATCGCCTCCGTCTTGACCCTGTCGTTCACCGTGGCGAACCCCGCCGCTGCGGCGACACCGAAAGACATGTTCGTCATGGCGACCTTCCTCGACGAATTCACCACGCTCGATCCCGGCGAAGTCTACGAACTCGTGCCCGAAGAATATGTGGCCAATACCTATGACCGGCTGGTGCGGGTCGATCTGAAAGACCCGTCGAAGTTCAACGGCGATGTCGCGCAGTCGTGGACCGTCAGCCCCGATGGACTGACCTTCACGTTCAAACTCCGTTCCGGTCTCAAGTTCCACTCGGGCAACCCGTTGAGCGCCGATGACGTCGCCTGGTCGATCCAGCGCACGGTCCTGCTCGACAAAGGTGCGGCCGCCGTGCTGCAAGGCATCGGTCTGACCAAAGACAACGTGCTCAACAACGTCAAGAAGGTTGATGACGCAACCGTCAGTGTGACGACAGACCAGAAATACGCCCCGACCTTTGTTCTGAACGTGCTCGGTGCGTGGCCTGCGTCGGTGGTGGACAAGCAGTTGCTGCTCTCGCATCAGAAAGACAATGACTTCGGCAACGACTGGCTGCGCACGAACGAGGCGGGCTCCGGTGCCTACAAGCTCGTCAAGTGGACGGCCAACGACAGCATCGTGCTGCAGCGCTTCGACGGTTATCGCTTGCCGCTCGCGATGAAGCGCATTGTGCTGCGTCATGTGCCGGAAGCGTCGAGCCAGCGGCTGCTGCTCGAAAACGGCGACGTCGACGTAGCCCGCAACCTGAGTCCGGACGATCTCGCCGCCCTGACGAAATCCGGCAAGGCATCTGCGACCGCAGTGCCGCAAGCGACGCTGCTGTATCTCGGCCTCAACGTCAAGAATCCGAACCTCGCAAAACCGGAAGTGCAGCAAGCGATGAAGTGGCTGATCGACTATAGCGGCATCCAGAGCAATGTCGCGAAGACCACCTACAAGGTGCACGAAACATTCCTTCCGGAAGGTTTTCTCGGCGCGCTGAACACGAATCCGTACCAGCAGAACGTCGCAAAGGCCAAGGCATTGCTCGCGAAAGCCGGGTTGCCGAATGGCTTTTCGGTGACGATGGACGTGCGTAACGGCTACCCATACGGCGAAATTGCCGAAGCCGTGCAGGCGAATCTCGCCCAGGCAGGCATCAAGGTTCAGCTCATCCCGGGTGACAACAAGCAGACGCTTGCGAAGTATCGCTCGCGCTCGCACGACATCTATATCGGCGAATGGGCCGCGGACTACATCGATCCGCACAGCAACGCGCAGGGTTTCGCGTGGAATCCGGACAATTCGGAGAAGTCGGCGTACAAGATGCTCGCGTGGCGCAACTCGTGGGACATTCCCGAGCTGACAAAGGAGACCAACGCGGCGCTCGCCGAATCGTCGACAACGAAGCGCGCCGAGCTGTACCAGACGATGCAGAAGCAGATGCTGGCCAACTCCCCCTTCGTGATCATGTTCCAGCAGGTTGCACAGGTGGCTGCACGACCGGGCGTGACGGGGCTTGAGGTGGGTCCGATCAACGACCTCGTGTCGTATCGCAATCTGAAGAAGCAGTAACGTATGCGGTGAAGGTGAAGCCGTCGTGGCTTCGCCTTCGACCGGGGAACCTATCATGTCAACTCCCCTCACGACGCTCGAGCGCATGCGTGTGCTTTCGGCCGAACGCACCAGCGTGCGCTGGACCTTGCGTCTCGTGCGCTGGATCATCACGCTCGCCATCACCTTCACCGGGTTGCTGGCGGTGACGTTCGTGATCGGTCGCAAGATCCCGATCGACCCGGTACTGGCTATTCTCGGCGATCGTGCGTCGGCGACGGCCTACGCGGCCGCGCGACTGCAGCTTGGGCTCGACAGGCCGCTCGCCGTGCAGTTCCTGATCTATGCGCGCGATGTGCTGCACGGCAACTTCGGTATGTCGCTGCTGACGGCGCACCCGGTCATCGAAGACATCCAGCGAGTATTCCCCGCAACGCTCGAGCTCGCGACGCTGTCCACCATCATCGGTGTGCTGATCGGCGTGCCGTTAGGTGTCGCCGCCGCCGTGCGCCACAACCGCTGGGTCGATCACGTTGCACGTTTTGTCGGTCTCGTCGGCAGTTCGGTGCCGGTGTTCTGGCTAGGGCTGATGGGACTGCTGTTGTTCTATGCAAAGCTGCATTGGGTAGCCGGTCCAGGGCGCATCGATCCCGTGTTCGACGGCATGGTCGATACGCATACGGGCAGCCTGCTGGTCGATTCGCTGATTGCCGGCGAGTGGGACGTGTTCTTCAACGCGTTCTCGCATATCGCGCTGCCTGCGGCCATCCTCGGTTACTACTCGGTTGCCTATCTAAGCCGGATGACGCGTTCATTCATGCTCGAACAGATGAGCCAGGAGTACATCGTCACGGCGCGCGCGAAAGGTTTGCCCGAGCGTCGGGTGATCTGGCGTCACGCGTTCGGCAATATCGCCGTGCCGTTGCTGACCGTCATCGCACTCACCTACAGCTATCTCCTCGAGGGCTCGGTGTTGACCGAAATCGTCTTCGCTTGGCCCGGTATCGGTTCGTATCTGACAGGCGCGCTGTTGAATGCCGATATGAACGCCGTGCTGGGCAGCACGCTCGTGATCGGTGTCACGTTCATTGCACTCAATCTGCTGACCGATGCGCTCTATCGCGTGTTCGATCCGCGCGCCCGCTGATATCCCGGAGACTTCTTATCACTCAACGCAAACGCAGGACTGGCCGATGAATGCCACGCCCCGACGATGGAAAGACTGGCTGCTGAACGACACGCCCGCGTCGCGTAAACAAGCGGCGTTCGGCCTCGCCTATCGACGCTGGCAACGCTTCGCGAGCAATCCGCTGTCCGTGTTCGGCCTCGCGATTCTTGCCTTGTTGATCATCGTCGCGGCGATCGGGCCGTTGGTCGCACCGCACGATCCGCTGCAACAAGTCCTCTCCGACCGCCTTCTACCGCCCGCTTCGCCGTCGCACTGGTTCGGCACCGACCAGTTGGGTCGCGACATCTTTTCGCGGTTGATCTACGGTTCGCGGCTCACGCTTTCGATCGCGATACTCGTCGTGGTGATCGTGGTGCCGGTCGGTCTGCTGATCGGCACCACAGCCGGTTTCTTTGGCGGCTGGGTCGACAATGTGCTGATGCGGATCACCGACGTGGCGCTCGCGTTTCCGAAGATCGTGCTTGCGCTCGCATTCGCGGCCGCGCTAGGACCGGGTGTCATCAACGCGGTGATCGCGATTTCGATTACGGCGTGGCCGGCCTATGCACGTCTTGCACGGGCGGAAACCCTGCGGCTCGTGCAAGCGGATTTCATACACGTTGCGCGGCTACAGGGCGCGTCGCGGCCGCGCATCCTGTTGCGCTATATCGTGCCGCTGTGCTCGTCGTCGGTAATCGTGCGTGCGACGCTCGATATGGCCGGCGTCATTCTCACCGTCGCGGGTCTCGGGTTTCTCGGCCTCGGCACACAACCGCCGAGCCCCGAGTGGGGTTACATGGTCGCCTCGGGTCGCAACGTGCTGCTCGACGCGTGGTGGGTGGCCACTGTTCCAGGCTGTGCCATTCTGCTGGTGAGCCTCGCCTTCAACCTGCTCGGCGACGGTCTGCGCGACGTCTTCGATCCGCGCCACGGAGGCTGATCATGTCCGCCGATATGACCCAACCGTTGTGTGAAATCGACGACCTGCGCGTCGGCTTTCGCGGTCACGACGGCGAATTGACGGAGGCCGTGCGTGGCCTGTCGTTGACGCTCCAGCGCGGCGAGCGGCTTGGCATCGTCGGCGAATCCGGTTCGGGTAAATCGTTGACCGGACGAGCGTTGCTTGGCTTGCTGCCGGCTAACGCGCAATTCGCTGCGCAGACGATGAAGTTCGATGGTCGTGATCTGCTGACGATGTCGGCACGCAAGCGCCGGCAACTATGCGGCCAGCAGATGGGCATGATCCTGCAGGACCCGAAATACTCGCTGAACCCGGTAATGACCGTCGCACAGCAGATGCGCGAGGCGTTCGTCCTGCATGGTCCGAAGCTCGGGCACCGCGAGATGCGCGAGAAGATCGTCGCGGCGCTGGCAGCCGTGCACATCCGCGATCCGGAGCGGGTCGCCGATACCTACCCGCACGAATTGTCGGGCGGCATGGGGCAACGCGTGATGATCGCGATGATGGTGTCGTCCGGCCCGCGACTGCTCATCGCCGACGAGCCGACCAGCGCGCTCGACGTGCTCGTCTCGATGCAGGTGCTTGGCGTGCTCGACGAAATGATCGCAAAGCACGACACGGGCCTCATTTTTATCAGCCATGATCTGCCGCTCGTGATGTCGTTCTGCGATCGCGTAGTCGTGATGTACGCGGGGCGCGTGGTGGAAACCTGTGCGGCACGCGATCTCGTCCACGCCCAGCATCCCTATACGCGCGGTCTGCTTGCGGCCAATCCCCCGCTCGTCAATCCGCCCGATGAACTGCCGGTGCTGGAGCGCGATGCCGCGTGGCTTACGCAACCACACCGGCAAGCGCATCCGACGGGAACGCCAACATGATCGACGTCAACGCCCTAACGGTTCGTTTCAGGACGAAGACCGGTTACCTCGACGCAGTGCGCGAGGCGAGTTTTCATGTCGACGAAGGAGAAGTGTTCGGACTGGTCGGTGAATCCGGTTCCGGCAAGTCGACGATCCTGCGCGCGTTAACGGGCCTCGCACCGATCGCGGGCGGCCAGGCGAAAGTCGGCTCGCATGTGCCCGGAGAAAAGATCGATCGCTCGTTTCGACGCGATGTGCAGATGGTGTTTCAGGACCCGTATGGCTCGCTGCATCCGCGTTTCACCGTCGATCAAACCCTGCGCGAACCGCTCGCCATCAATCGCATCGACCGGCAGGATCAACGCATCGTCGACGCGCTGCGCGAAGTGGGCCTCGGTCCCGCGTATCGCTTCCGTTATCCGCATCAGTTGTCGGGCGGCCAGCGGCAGCGCGTTGCGATCGCGCGGGCGTTGATTGTCGAGCCGCGCGTACTGCTGCTCGATGAGCCCACGTCCGCGCTCGATGTGTCCGTGCAGGCCGAGATTCTCAACCTGCTGCGACGGCTTCATCGCGAGCGTCATCTGACCATGGTGCTGGTCAGCCACAATTTCGCCGTGGTCGGTTTTCTCTGCCAGCGTGTCGCCGTCATGCGCAATGGCGAGATCGTCGAGCAGCTCGATATCGCGTCGATTCGCGCGCAGCAGGTCGAGCATGAGTACACGCGCAGCCTGTTGCTTGCTACCTCGGGCTATCGGCGCGACGCGGTTCAGACGGGCAGCGTGGATAGCGCGGATTAACGCACATCAGTGCGGTTAAGCAAACGTTAACCTTTCATCGACTAGATTCGCAGGTTGTGCGATCAACCTCGCAGGCGTGCGGCGCAAGACCTTGTGCCCACAACGTCCTGCGAATCTTCGATAGAGAGGAACTGCGACATGAATGGAAGTAGTGTGAGCTTCGCGAGGCAGGCCGCCAGCAAGGTTCCCGAAGTGACGCTCGGTTTCTGGGTGATCAAGGTGGCCGCCACGACGCTGGGGGAAACCGGCGGCGACTGGGTATCGATGTCGCTGAACCTCGGATACCTGGTGGGTTCGGCGATCTTCCTCGTGTTGTTCGTTGGCCTCGTTTCTGCGCAGGTAAAGGCTAGCGATTTCCGGCGCTTTCTGTACTGGGCAACGATTGTCGCCACGACTACGCTAGGCACGACGATGGCGGATTTCGCCGACCGGTCGCTCGGCGTCGGTTATCCCGGAGGCACCGCCATTGTCGTCGCGTTGCTGATCGCGAGCCTGGCGATATGGTATCGATCGGAGGGGACGGTCTCGGTCGGAAGCATCGTCACCGCCAAAGCCGAATGGTTCTACTGGATCACGATCCTGTTCTCGCAGACGCTCGGCACCGCGCTCGGAGACTGGGTGGCGGGCGACGACCGCGGCGGTCTGGGCATTGGATACGAATATGGCGCGATGCTGTTTGGCGCCGGTCTGGTGGTGGTTGCCGCGCTCTATTTCTCGACCCGCGTATCGCGTACGGCGTTGTTCTGGGCAGCGTTCATTTTGACGCGGCCACTCGGTGCGACCTTAGGCGACTTTCTCGACAAGCCGGTGGCACAGGGAGGGCTGCACATCAGCAGATTGTCTGCGTCAGGAATCCTGCTTGCTTTTATCGTGGTGTGCATCGTGCTGATACCGCAGCGTGCCGCGAAGCAGGAGCAGGAGCAGGCGGTGTAGCCGAGCGAGCATCCGAAGAATCGACCAGGCCCATCGTGAGCGGCCGCGAGCTTGCACCCTTTGTACAGTTTGATAGCGCAATCGTCGCGAGCCTGCTAGATTTCGACTCAGCCGAATCGTTGCCCCGGAGAGATCGATGGCCGACAGACCGACTTCCAGCGCGTCCCCGCTTCGCTCGCTGGTCCTGATTGCCGTTATCGTGATTGCGCTTGTCGCAGCCTTCGCCTATACGGGAGGCTGGCTCAGCCCGAATCGCCTGACTCCTGCCAAACTCGTGAACGCACTGGCGCCGCCGGGTGGCCCGGCGCTCGGCTATCGCCGCAATCATGCCAAAGGCATCTGTTTCACCGGCAGCTTCGAATCGAATGGTGCGGCGGCGAGCCTGTCCACAGCGCCGATGCTTGCTACCGGCTCGTACCCTGTCACAGGACGTTTTAACCTCGCGACACCGGTTCCCACCGCGCCCGACGGTACGGTACGGGTACGCGGCCTCAGTCTGCGTATCGTGGCCGGGAATGGAAGCGAGTGGCGCACGGCGATGATCGACGCGCCGTTCTTCGCGGTGTCCACACCTCAAGCGTTCTACGGCTTGCTTAAAGCAGTGGGCGACAAGAGCAACCCGGACGCGATGAAGAATTTCATCGGTGCGCACCCGGAGTTCGGCAATTTTGCGAAGTGGGCAGGCAGTGCGCCGTGGACGGCTTCTTATGCGCAGGAACAATACAACAGCCTCAATAGCTTCGTTTTCACCAATGCTGCTGGCGAGACGCAGGCTGTGCGCTGGTCTTTCGTGCCGGCTGCGCACCCCGAGGCCATCTCTCCCGATGAGTTGAAAGCACGCGGCGCCGACTTCCTCGATACGGATATCACGCAGCGTGTGCACAGCGCTCCGCAACGATGGACACTGGTCTTCACGCTGGCCAATCCCGGCGACCCGACCGCCGATCCCACCAAGGCCTGGCCCGACGATCGACGCAAGGTAGAAGCCGGAACACTCGTGGTCAACACCATCGAGCCCGAAGCCGACGGACCGTGCCGCGATCTGAACTTCGACCCGACCGTCCTGCCAGCCGGCATGCATGTTTCAGACGATCCGTTTCCCGCCGCGCGCTCCGCAGCCTATGCCGTATCGTTCGACCGGCGCACGGCGGAGGAGAAGAACTACCCGCGGCATCCAGCGGCAGGAGACACGCAATGAGCTCGACACTCAATCGCTTCACACCGCTGCAGCGAGCGCTTCACTGGATCATGGCGATCTGCATTCTGGCGATGCTGTTTATCGGCGTCGGAATGGTGTCGACCGTGCGCCCTACTTACCTTTCGCTGGTATCGGTTCATAAACCGCTCGGCATCGCGATACTGGTGCTGGCGCTGATCCGCGTCGTTGTCAGGTTGACGCGCGGCGCACCGCCGCTGCCCGCGTCGATGCCGGAACCGATGAAACTTGCCGCGCACCTGTCGCATCTCGCGTTCTACATTCTGATGATCGCGCTGCCGCTGATCGGTTGGGGCATGCTGTCGGCGGCGGACTATCCGGTCGTGGTGTTCGGCATTCATCTGCCCTCCTTCCTGCCGCATAGCGACAGCCTGCACACGCTGCTGTGGAACGCACACCGAGTGCTCGCACTGTGTTTCTTTGCGCTGATCGTGCTGCACCTCGCGGCAGCACTTTTGCACGCGCTGGTCAGACGCGACGGTGTCTTCCAGACCATGGCGTCCTGGCGGTAAGCCAGCGCAACACGCGGTAATCCATCCCCCGACTAACCCCGATTGCAAATCGCCGCGCGACTCCGACGGAGTCGCTGCGCGCCCCTCTTCCCTGTGTTCGTGCTGCACTGCAATTGCCTGCATGCGGTAGCGCACATCCATCCTTAGCGCCCCCACTGCATTGATTGCCGTTTCGACGTCGCGCGTCATGTTGCGGCACGTCAAGACTTGCCAGGCGTCCATTCACGACACCTTATGCAAACCATAAAAATGTTTGACTTTTGCAATAGCACAAATGTCGCCACCATGCCTGAACGTCATTGCTTCCAGGCCCGTCGCCGCTTCTATCACCGCTTCTGTCGGCGGCGACACAAGAGCCATGCAGTGATCCGCAGTATGCGAAGTCATGAACGGAGACGAAGAATTGGCACAGCCAGACAATGCAGTGGCCGGCGCGTATACCGCGCGACGGCATAGTCGCTGGGTGCAGCTCGCGATCGGTGTGATCTGCATGGGCCTCGTGGCCAATCTTCAATACGCGTGGACGTTGTTTGTCGAGCCGATGAACGCGCAGCATCACTGGGGGCTCGCTGCGATCCAGACTGCGTTCTCCATTTTCATCGTGACCGAAACGTGGCTCGTGCCGATCGAAGGCTGGCTCGTCGATCGCTTCGGTCCGCGTCCGGTCGTGATCGGCGGGGCGATCTGCGCCGCACTCGGCTGGGTGCTCGATGCGTACGCACCGAACCTGCCGGTCCTCTATCTTGCCGCGATGATCTCGGGCATCGGTGCCGGTTGCGTGTACGGCACCTGCGTCGGCAACGCGCTGAAGTGGTTTCCCGACCGGCGCGGTCTTGCAGCCGGCCTTACGGCGGCGGGCTTCGGCGCCGGCGCTGCGCTCACCGCGATCCCTATCGGCAACATGATCCAGCACGCGGGCTATCAGCACGCATTCGTCTTCTTCGGCCTCTTCCAGGGCGCCGCGATCCTGTTGCTTGCCACCCTGCTCGTCCAGCCGAATCCGCCTGCCTTCGCACGCGGTATCAAGCGTGTCGTCGCGACGAAGATCGACTACACGACCGGTGAAATGATCCGCTCGCCGGTGTTCTGGGTGATGTACGCGATGTTCGTCTGCGTGGCGACCGGCGGCATCATCGCCACCGCGCAGATCGGACCGATCGCGAAGGAATACGGTTTCGCTTCGATGCCGATGTCGTTCTTCGCCGTGACGCTGCCGCTGCTGACGATGACGCTGTCGGTCAACAACCTCTGCAACGGCTTCACCCGTCCGCTGTGTGGTGCGATTTCCGATCGCATCGGTCGCGAGAACACGATGTTTCTCACGTTCCTCGGCGAAGGACTCGCGCTGCTCGGCCTGATGCACTTCGGCCACAACCCGACGCTGTTCATCGTGTTCTCCGGGCTGATCTTCCTGTTCTACGGCGACATCTTCTCGAATTTCCCGGCGACCTGCGCCGATACGTTCGGCAGCAAGTACGCGGCAGGCAATGCCGGCACGCTGTACACCGCGAAGGGCACGGCCGCGATGCTGGTGCCGGTGGCTTCGCTGCTGTCCGCGCACGGCGGCTGGAACGTCGTGTTCATCGCGGCGGCATGTATCGCGATCGCCGGCAGTGTTTCCGCGAAATTCGTGCTCGCGCCGATGCGGCGCCGCTGGATCGAGAACTCGGCGAAGGAAAGCGAACAAATCGCCTTTGCCGGTGCCTTCAGGCCGGCGCCATTGGGTTCGAACGAGTGATGCCAGCGATCATCGAACATGCAAAACGACCATCAGAACCGCTCGCACAGCCACGAGCAAACAATCGGCGTGAAGTGACTCCACGCGACACCCGAACAGCCAACAACGAACCGGAGAAGAAGTAATGTCCACCGCCGAAATCGCCCGCCCTGAAATCACGGCCGACGAACCCCACCACGCTCCCGCTACGACCGATGGTTTTCATCTCGTCATCGACGCTCTCAAGCTCAACGATATCGACACGATTTTCGGTCTCGTCGGCATTCCGATCACCGACCTCGCGCGTCTCGCCCAGGCCGAAGGCATGCGCTTCATCGGTTTTCGCCACGAGCAGAACGCCGGCAACGCGGCGGCAATCTCGGGCTACATGACGAAGAAGCCGGGCATCTGTCTCACCGTTTCCGCGCCGGGCTTCCTCAACGGCCTCACGGCCCTCGCGAATGCAACCACCAACTGCTTCCCGATGATCCTGATCAGCGGATCGAGCGAACGCGAGATCGTCGACCTGCAACAGGGCGATTACGAAGAGATGGACCAGTTGAACGCAGCGAAACCGTACGCGAAAGCGGCCTACCGCGTGCTGCACGCGGAAGACATCGGTGTGGGCATCGCGCGCGCGATTCGCGCTGCCGTGTCGGGTCGCCCCGGTGGTGTGTACCTCGACCTTCCCGCGAAGCTGCTTGCGCAGACCATCGATGCCGTGAAAGCACAGCAGTCGCTGATCAAGGTCGTCGACGCCGCCCCGAGCCAGTTGCCCTCGCCCGATTCGGTCACGCGTGCGCTCGATGTGATCCGCCATGCAAAGCGTCCGCTGATCCTGCTCGGCAAGGGCGCCGCCTACGCGCAGGCCGATGCGCAAATTCGCGCGCTGGTGGAAAAGAGCGGTATTCCGTATCTGCCGATGTCGATGGCGAAGGGTCTTCTGCCCGACACGCATCCGCAGTGCGCGTCCGCGGCGCGTTCGTTCGTGTTGCAGGAGGCCGACTGCGTCGTGCTGATCGGCGCGCGCCTGAACTGGCTGCTCGCACACGGCAAGGGCAAGACGTGGGGCGCGGCGCCCAAGCAGTTCGTGCAGATCGATATTTCACCGACCGAGATCGACAGCAACGTTGCGATCGCCGCACCGGTGATCGGCGACATCGGTTCGTGCGTGTCGGCGCTCGTCGCGGGTCTCGGTGCGGGCTTCCCGAAGCCGTCTACTGAATGGACCGGCGCGGTCGACGACCGCAAGAACAAGAACCTCGAAAAGATGGCCGCGACGCTCGCGAAGAACCCGTCGCCGATGGGCTTTCATAGCGCACTGCGCGCGATCCGCGACGTGCTGAAAACGCATCCCGACATCAACGTCGTCAACGAAGGCGCCAACACACTCGACTACGCACGTTCGATCATCGATATGGCCCAGCCGCGCAAGCGCTTCGATTCCGGTACGTGGGGAATCATGGGCATCGGCATGGGCTTCGCGATCGGTGCCGCGGTGACGAGCGGCAAGCAGGTCGTCGCGATCGAAGGCGACAGTGCATTCGGCTTCAGCGGGATGGAAATCGAAACCATCTGCCGCTACGAGCTGCCGGTCTGCACGATCGTGTTTAACAACAACGGCGTGTATCGCGGCACCGATGTGAACCCCACCGGCGGCAAGGACGTTGCGCCGACCGTGTTCGTGAAGAACGCGCGCTACGACAAGATGATCGAGGCATTCGGCGGAACGGGTTTCAACGCGACCACGCCCGAGGAACTCACACATGCACTCGAAGCGGCGATCCGTTCGGGCAAACCGACGCTGATCAACGCCGTCATCGACGAAGCGGCCGGTACCGAAAGCGGCCGTCTAACGAATCTGAATCCGCAAAGCGCGGCCATGAAAAAGTAAGCGCAAGAAAAGTAAGCGTAAGACTAGCCACTCTGGAGAAATACCGTGAGCAAGAAACCACTCGAAGGCATCAGGATCATCGATTTCACGCACGTCCAGGCCGGCCCTGCGTGCACGCAGCTACTGGCGTGGTTCGGCGCCGACGTGATCAAGGTCGAGCGACCCGGTTCGGGCGACGTGACGCGCAACCAGCTGCGCGATATTCCCGAAGCCGATGCGCTCTACTTCACGATGCTCAACAGCAACAAGCGTTCGTTGACGCTCGACACGAAGAAGCCCGAAGGCAAGGAAGTGCTCGAAAAGCTGATCAAGGAATCGGACGTACTGGTCGAGAATTTCGGCCCGGGCGCGCTCGACCGGATGGGTTTTTCATGGGACGTGATTCGCGATCTGAATCCGAAGATGATCGTCGCGTCCGTAAAGGGCTTTAGCGACGGCCACCACTACGACGACCTGAAGGTCTACGAGAACGTCGCGCAATGCGCGGGCGGCGCCGCGTCGACCACCGGCTTCTGGGACGGCCCGCCGACGGTTAGCGCCGCCGCGCTCGGCGACAGCAACACCGGCATGCACCTCGCCATCGGCATTCTGACGGCGATCATCGGACGGCAACAAACAGGCAAAGGGCAAAGAGTGGCGGTGTCGATGCAGGACAGCGTGCTGAACCTGTGCCGCGTGAAGTTGCGCGACCAGCAGCGGCTCGACCGCCTTGGCTTCCTCGAAGAATATCCGCAGTACCCGCACGGCACGTTCAGCGACGTCGTGCCGCGCGGCGGCAATGCAGGCGGTGGCGGCCAGCCTGGCTGGGTGCTCAAGTGCAAGGGCTGGCAAACCGATCCGAACGCCTACATCTACTTCACGATCCAGGGCCACGCGTGGGCGCCGATCTGCCGCGCGATCGGCAAGCCGGAGTGGATCGACGATCCGCAATACAACACGCCGAAAGCGCGTCAACCGCACATCACCGCTATCTTCGACACGATCGAAGTATGGCTCGCGGACAAGACCAAATTCGAAGCGGTCGACATCCTGCGTAAGTTCGACATTCCGTGCGCGCCGGTGCTGACGATGAAGGAACTCGCCAACGACGAATCGCTGCGCGCGAGCGGGACGATCGTCGAAGTGCCGCACAAGGTGCGTGGCACGTATCTGACGGTCGGCAGCCCGATCAAGTTCTCCGACCTGAAGCCGGAGATCACCGGGTCGCCGCTGCTCGGCGAGCATACCGACGAGGTCCTGACGCAGCTCGGCTACACGCGTGAGCAGATCGCGCACATGCACGAAGGTCAGGCAGTCTGACGCCGAACTGATACTGTCGACGCATCTGCTTGCCGCCGCCCGCCCATCCAGCGGGCGGCGGCGCTTGAATCACCGGACTCCCCACCATGCCCACGACCATCGATTTCGAACAACTCGTGAACGCGATCGGCGACGCCGTCGTGATCTCCGACGCGCACGGCGCCATCACACTGTGGAATCCCGCGGCAGAGCACATGTTCGGCTTTACCCAGGCAGAAGCGCTAGGCCAGTCGCTGGATCTGATCATTCCCGAACGGCTACGCGGCCGCCATTGGGACGGCTACAACAAGACCATGGTGACCGGCGAAACGCGCTACGGGCATGATCTGTTGAAAGTGCCCGCGGTCGACAAGAGCGGCCGCTCGATGTCGATCGCTTTCACCGTCGCGCTGCTGCATTCGCCGCAAGGTGATGTAACGGGCATCGTCGCCGTGATTCGCGACGAAACAAGTCGCTTCAGCGAAGACCGTGCGCTGCGCAAGCGTGTTGCGGAACTCGAAACGAAGGTCGGCGTGTGAGACTCGTCGCGGCATGCCACAATCGATAAGGTCGAGTACAACCTTACGAGAGCTTCGGGATGCGCGAACGTTTTCTCATCGACTCACGTCGGCACAAGACACTTGCGTCATGGCGTGCTGTTGCACTTGCAGCCGCGCTTGCCACTTGTCTTGCTGCCTGCGCGCCGTTACAGGTCTCGCAGGCACCGACGGCGAACGTCGACACCGGTGCAGCGGCGACCACGTCAGTTGCGGTTCACGCCGACGGCTCATTGCCGGTCCCATCAAACCTGGTCCCACTGACGCAGCCAGCCGGTCAGCAACGCCTGCTCTCGACGGCCGACAACCAGTCTTACTGGTCGTTATCCGAGTACTTCGAGACGCAGAAAAACGAGGCGTACTGTTCTGTCGCAACGTCGGTAATGGTGCTGAATGCGCTGGATATCCCGCGGCCAAAAACTGCGTTGTACCCCGGGTTCCCGTATTTCACGCAGGACGACTTCTTTCACTCCGTCGATCCGCAACTGGCCGATCCGCTCAGGGTGTCGCATGAAGGCATGACGCTCGACCAGCTCAGCGCCGTGCTTGGCCACTTCGCGGTCTCCGTGCATCCATTCCATGCCAGCGATCTAACACTCGAGCAGTTTCGCGATCTTGTACGCGATACCACCGGGCGTCGCGACCGATTCGCCTTACTGAACTTCCACCGCACGCAGATTGGCGAAGCAGGCGGCGGGCATTGGTCGCCACTAGCCGCCTTTGATCCCAAGAGCGATAGCGCCCTCCTGCTCGACGTCGCGCGTTACAAATACCCGGCGGTATGGGTGCCGGTTACCCAGTTATACCAGGCGGCGCTTGCTGTCGACTCCGTCAGCGGTCTCGCGCGCGGTGTAGTGGTGGTGAGTCGACCGTGACGCTCAGGCAACGCGGCGTCCTCACTACTCCGGACGCTTGATCAAACAGGTCGCCGACGCATGCGCGACGATCTTGCCGTCGGGCGTTTTCAGCGATCCTTCCGCGACACCGAGGTTCTTCGAGAGATTGATCACACGGCCTTCTGCCACCAGGTCTACATCGCGCGGCACCGGGCGCAGCATCTTTACGTGTAGATCGATGGTGCCGTAGCCCACTCCCGCTTCTAGCATAGTGTGTACGGCACAACCCGTCACCGAATCGAGCACCGTCGCAGCAAAGCCTCCATGTACGCCACCTAACGGGTTGAGGTGACGGCCATCGGCCCGGGCGGTCATCTTGATGTAACCGCTGTCGACTTCGTCGAGCGTCATCGGAATCGTCTCCGAAATAGACGCACGAGGAAAATCGCCGGCGGCTCCGGCACGCAATAACTCAAGACCTGACATCGAAAGCGGATTCATCGGGAAGCTCCTGACATTGATCTGCAGACACTGAGTTCTAAATTGGAACTGATTGTCTGCATCGATACTTCCGATGTCAATGCAAAAGCTCCCAATAGATTCGAGAGCCAGTTCTATAATGGAACGCACTGTTTGTATCGATGATCGAGGAAACTGTCCATGAAATGGAGCGATGTGGGTTCGATGCCCTGTTCGGTGGCGCGCACACTGGCTGTGATCGGGGATCGCTGGACCCTGCTGATACTGCGCAATGCATTCCTCGGCATGCGCCGTTTCGAGGAGTTTCAGTCGCAACTGGGGCTCACGCGCCATGTGCTTGCCGAACGGCTGGCGCGTCTGGTCGAAGAAGACATCATGGTCAGACGCTCGTATCAGGAACGACCGGTGCGCTTCGAATACCGGCTGACGGAACAGGGTCTAGATCTGTATCCGGTGCTGCTCGCGCTCACTGCATGGGGCGATCGCTGGAAGGACGACGGCAACGGTCCGCCCATGTTGCTAAAACACCGTACGTGCGGCCACGTGTTTCATCCATTGACAGTCTGTTCCGAGTGCGGCGAGCCTCTCGATCCACGCGAAGTCAAAGCGCTGCCCGGGCCAGGATGGAGAGTCGAGGAAAGCGAAGCCACAGCACCCCACACCGAATAAGGACGACCCGCATGGCAATCGATGTCTTGTCTCTCTGGACGCGTTTATCTTCGAAGCCCGCCGGCAAGTGGCTTTTTTCTCGCCTGGTGTGCTTGAGAGCGCCGTACTTCGCAAGCATCAGTCCGACGATCACCGAGCTTCGTCCCTGCTATTGCCGCGTGCAGATACGCAAGCATCGATCGGTGCTTAACCACATCGGCTCTGTACACGCGATCGCCATGTGCAACATGGCGGAAGTGGCCGGCGGCATGTTGACCGAAGTATCGGTTCCGCGAACCCACCGCTGGATTCCGAAAGGCATGGCGGTTCAATACCTGAAGAAAGCGACCACCGATCTCGTCGCGATTGCCGAGCCCGTCACTCTCGCGCAGTGGCCGGACGCCGGCGAGTTTGAAGTCAACGTCAAGGTCGAGGACCGTGCGGGTGAAGCCGTCTTCAACGCGGTCATCACCATGTGGGTGTCCTTGAAAAAGACCGCTTGAAGCAACCGCGATCTTCAGTACGCCTGTTGTTTCCATCTATCGCGCATTCTGTCGGCTACGCGACAAGTATTGCTTTCATGGGTATACCCCAATACTGTTCGGTTAGATTGATGGGTAGCGAAAACCTGGTAAGCTATAACCT
>NZ_JALPRG010000021.1:0-40960 GCF_030464945.1 Paraburkholderia sp. CHISQ3 | reverse complement strand
GCCACAGCAGCGCGATGTACGGCACGAGCAAGATGAGCCATAGCCATGAACGGCCGGCCTGATCGGTGGGCTCCATGAATCCTCCTGATAGATCTGCGACGGAAAGTGCAATCTCCGGTACAGAACAGCGTGGTGGTAAGGGTCCTAATGGTTCGAACAATTCGAACGATTCGAACTGAGCCGCTTCTGCGGCGGCTGCGCGCATTATCGTAGATATCGTGACAGCTTGTCTTCTGGTCGGACACGGCCGGAATCACACGCCCGCCCGCTTTCTCTTCACCGCGTCATGCTTGCGGAGGGTTTCCGTTGCGACATCGGCGAGCAGGTCCACCGCACGCCGAAGATTGCCCAGTTGCTGCGGATGCACGAGCCACACATCGAGCTGCAGCGCGAAATCGTTGACGTTGACCACCGCAAGATCCCGATACGGGCTACTGCGCTGCAGGACACTGCGTGGCACGAGCCCCAGACCCAGCCCTGCGGCGACCAGACGCAACTGCATGTCGGTGCCGTGCGTATCGACGCCGACACGCAGGCTGTGCCCCGCATCGTCCATGGCGCGTTCGAGTGCCGCGCGATAGCCGCATCCGTGCGGATTCAGTACCCACGTATGCGCGGCAAGCGAGCGGATCGCGGTGCGCCCCTTGACGAGCGGCTTCTTGCGGCTTTGCACCACCACCACATCGAGCGTCGTGATCAGACGGCCGGCCGTGCCGGCAGCGGGCGGGCGTCCATGCGGCAACAGCAATACCGCGGCGTCGAGGCTGCCGGGCGCCAGTTGTTGCTGCAAGCCGCTGCTCCAGTCGGTATGCAACCGGACGTCGAGCGCGGGGAAAGCGGACTTCAGCGCGATCACCGCGTCGAACAGCACGATATCGGCCACGGCCTGCGTCATGCCGAGACGGAATGTTCCTGCGGGCGCCGCATGCTCGGCGGGAACGTCGAGCAGACGATCGAGGTCGCGTAGCAGTGGGACCGCGTATTCGTAGATGCGCTGGGCAAGCGCAGTCGCCTTCGGCGGCTTGCTGTTTCTGTCGAACAGCTCCGCCCCCAGCGATTCCTCGAGCCGCTGGATGCGGCGCGACACCGCCGACTGCGTCACGCACAGCGTGTTGGCTGCGCGCGTGAGCGACGCTTCGTCGATGACGGTCACGAACGATCTGAGGTCTTCCGCAATCATGCTCACCTCTCATGATCCTGATGATAATTATGCGCTTGCCGCACTACGCAAATGGAGTCTAACCTGACGGCTCGATGGTTGCCAGTGCAGATCAGACGCAGCGCACCGCCGCGTCCGCTGGTTACCGCTTCAACATCTTGCAGGAGTTCGACATGCCTCTCGTGCGCATCAATCTTTCCAGCAGCGCCTCGGCGGAAGTCGTGCGCGGCGTCAGCGACGCGGTCTATGAGGCGATGATCGAGGTCGCCAGCGTGCCGCAGCACGACCGCTTCCAGATCGTTACCCGCCACGCCGCGGACGAACTGATCTATCCCGCCGAAGGCTATCTCGGCATTTCGTACACGCCGGGCATCGTCTTTATCCAGGTTACGTGGAACGCCGGGCGAACCGTCGACGTGAAGAAAGCGTTTTATCGCGCGGTCGCCGACGGCATTCATGCGAAGACCGGTCTGAGGAAAGAGGACGTCTGGATCAGCCTCGTCGACGTGAAACGCGAAGACTGGTCGTTTGGCAACGGCGAGATGCAGTACGCGCCGAAAGACTGATCGCAGGCTCGGTGCTCCTTACAGCCGCTTGTGGCCGTGGCAAACCGCCTTTCCGCTTTTGGAGGAAAATAGCGGCTTGTCGGCTC
The DNA here is from genome assembly GCF_030464945.1 of Paraburkholderia sp. CHISQ3. Taxonomy (NCBI): domain Bacteria; kingdom Pseudomonadati; phylum Pseudomonadota; class Betaproteobacteria; order Burkholderiales; family Burkholderiaceae; genus Paraburkholderia; species Paraburkholderia sp. CHISQ3. The sequence goes on along the minus strand of NZ_JALPRG010000021.1, from coordinate 39,149 downwards.
TTCCGGCCCTGTCCGCCGGGGGCCGGGCGCCCGACCCGCAGCCAGGCCGTTTTCACGCAGCAGCGGTAACATGCAGCGAACTATCCAAGGAGCGAAGCACCGATGAGCACCTCACAACCCTCTTATCCCGACACGCAGCTGTATATCGACGGCGCCTGGCATGCCGGCGCACGGCAGACCGACGTCATCAATCCGGCCAGCGAAATCGCGATCGGGCGCCTCGCGCTAGCCAGCGAAGCGGAACTCGAACAGGCTGCCCAGGCCGCGCAGCGCGGCTTCGCCGAATGGCGCAAGGTGTCCGCTTACGAGCGCAGCAAGCTGATGCGCCGCGCCGCCGACAATCTGCGTGCGCGCTTCGAAACCGTCGCCGCGATCATGACGATGGAACAGGGCAAGCCGCTCGCGGAAGCGCGCGTCGAAACGCTATCCGCCGCGGATACGATCGACTGGTTTGCCGAAGAAGCGCGCCGCACGTATGGCCGGGTCATCCCGTCGCGCAGCGGCGCCGTGCAACAAGTCGTCACGCGGGAACCGGTCGGCCCTGTTGCTGCGTTCACGCCGTGGAACTTCCCGCTCAACCAGGCCGTGCGCAAAGTATCGGCGGCATTGGCCGCGGGTTGTTCGATCGTTCTGAAGGGACCGGAAGAAACGCCGGCCAGTTGCGCCGCGCTCGTCGCCGCGTTCCATGATGCAGGCCTGCCGGCCGGCGTGTTGAATCTCGTGTTCGGCGTTCCGGCGGATGTGTCGCGGTTCTTCATCGAGCATCCGGTCATCCGCAAGATTTCGTTCACCGGTTCGACCGCTGTGGGCAAGCAGCTCGCGGCAATGGCCGGCCTGCACATGAAGCGCGCGACGATGGAACTGGGCGGTCATGCGCCGGCTATCGTCTTTGCGGACGCCGACATTCCGCGTGCAGCGAAATTGCTGGCCACCGCCAAGATCAGAAACGCGGGCCAGGTGTGCATTTCGCCGACGCGCTTCCTCGTCGAAGACGCGGCCTACGATCAGTTCGTCGAGCATTTCGTCGCCACCATCAAGTCGATCAAGGTCGGCAACGGCCTGCAAGACGGTGTGCAGATGGGGCCGCTCGCAAATGTCCGTCGCGTCGAAGCGATGGAACGGCTCGTCGCCGATGCACGCGAACACGGTGCGAAGGTGCTCGCCGGCGGTGAGCGGATTGGACGCGAAGGCTATTTCTTCCAGCCGACCGTACTCGTCGACACGCCGCTCTCGGCCCGTATCCTGACCGAAGAACCGTTCGGCCCGGTTGCGCCGGTCAATCGTTTCAGCAGCTACGATGAAGTGATCGCCGAAGCCAACCGTCTGCCGTATGGGCTTGCTGCTTACGCGTACACCCGTTCGACGTCGACGGCGGCCGCGCTTTCGGAAGACATCGAAAGCGGCATGATCTCGGTCAACCACCACGGTCTCGGTCTCGCCGAAACGCCGTTCGGCGGCGTCAAGGATTCGGGCTACGGCTCGGAAGGCGGTACCGAAGCCATGGAAGCGTATCTGGTCACCAAGTTCGTCAGCCAGCATCGCTAGGCCTTCTGTGACATAACCGGTGCGGTGGTTTGCGCAGTTAAGGCTGCGCGAGGCGCCGCACCGGCTCCCCTGGATATACCGCTGCAATGCTGACTAGCGCCTCACAGCGCAGGCCAGCAGGTAGCCCGCACGCATGCGTGGAGCATTGAACATGAGTCGATCGAGTGCAATCGTCGTTGGTGTGGGCGCGGAAGTGGGTCTGGGTGCAGCGCTGTGCAAGCGCATCGCGCGCGAGGGATATCACGTGTATGTTGCGGGGCGCTCGCCCGCAAAACTGACGCAGGTGGTTGAAGCGATCGTTGACGCGGGCGGCACCGCGGAAGCCGTCGTCGCCGACACGACCCAGGAAGCGGACGTGTTCGCGCTGTTCGACAAGGCGATGACGCCACGCCATGACATCGCGCCGCCCGATCTCATCGTCTACAACGCCGGCAACAACCGATACGTCCCGTTCACCGAACTCAGCGCTGCCGATTTCGAAAGCTTCTGGCGCATCGGACCACTCGGTGCGTTTCTGGTTGGACGCGAAGTGGCGCGGCGTATCGCGCCGTCGGGCGGCGGCACCTTGATCTTCACCGGTGCGTCAGCAAGCCTGCGCGGCAAACCGGGCTTCGCGCACTTTGCATCGTCGAAAGCAGGCGTGCGCATGATCGCGCAAAGCATGGCGCGCGAATTCGGTCCGCAAGGACTGCATGTGGCACATGTCGTGGTGGACGGCGGCATCGACGGCGAGCGACTCCGGCAGGCACGTCCCGGCGTGATCGCGGAGCGCGGCGAGAATGGTCTGCTGAACATCGATGCCATTGCCGACATGTACTGGACCCTGCATCGGCAGCATCCTTCTGCATGGACGCAGGAAGTCGATTTGCGGCCGTTCAAGGAAACGTTTTAGGTCTTGGTTCCTGCGTTCGCCTCAGCATGCGTGCACGGTTAACGTGACGGTTTCGCGAAGGCGGACAAAGTTAACACAACGGCATTAAAGTTAACAGTGCCGTGTGAGAATTCGCAACATACTCCTGGCGGTTCCGCCAAGTTCCTGGCAAGCTACCGAAATACGACGCCCAACCCGATGTATGCTCGCGATTCGCAGGCATACGGGTGCGTCCCAGCGAGAGTGCAGGCAGACACGAGTTCCCGCCGCTGTCATCGACACTCTTCAGTATTCGAGCATTGGAGGTTCAGTCATGTCGGTCACTGCACGCTCACTTGAAGCCAGCGCCGCGGAGCGATTCGTCCGGGCGTCGAGAAAAGTCGACATGGCGTTTCGCATCGTTCGCGGCGAACCGGTACCGGAAAGCAGGGAGATCGAGCATTCGCTCGCAGTGCTGCAACTCGAGCAGGCACTCGATGAACTGGCCGAAGCCGAGGCGCAGTTCGACATGTCCGTGAGCACCGGGACGCCGCGACGGACGAATTGATGCGAACCGTGTGATTGGTATAGGGCAGCGTCAGAACAAAAAAATCAGCACGGCTGCCCGTTCAGGTAGTTTTTCTATTCCCCTCCGAACGACCTCGAAGCACAACCCTCCGCGATGCCACACAGCGCGGCGGATTGTTCGCATTCGGGAAGCACTCTTTTCGCGTTCAGCCTCTTTATCCGTCGGTCCATCTTGACTACCGTGTGACGATGCGCCGATCGCGTTCGGCACGATGCACTCGAAATGGAATCCCACGTATGACACGCGCCCTATCGGCAGACAAAGCTGCGTTGCTTGCTCATGCCAGCCAGTCGAGCCTCGACTATCTGCTCGCCCAGCGGGGCATGCGCGAAATCGCGCGCAGGCGTAACGACGCGCTGCGTTCGCTACAGATCAGTGCCGCGCAATTCTGCCTGCTCGCGCTGCTGTATCGCGCCGAGCCGCCGACAGTCAGCGAACTCGCGCAAGAGATGCAGATGGAAACCGCACACGTATCCGCACAACTGAGCATTCTGATGCGCAGGGCACTGGTCGCGGCGCATGCAGGGCAAGGTGAGCGTCGACGCAGACGCCTCACGCTCACGCCATACGGTCAGTCCGTGCTGCTCGATGCGCTGCCGTTGTGGATCGCAGCCGCGGACGATGCTCAACCGTCGCCCTTGCGCCCGCAGCTTGCCGCTGCCAGCCGCCATGGCCTTGTTCTCGACAGTTGAGATCCGCGAGCCAGGTCTCTCGCGCCGCGAAGTGAGGCGTACGGTACGCAGCATTTAACAAACGCCGCGAAGCGACACGGATCGTAGGTATGATCTGACAGGCAGTTCCCAACCTCAAAGGAGCATGCCATGAGTAACACACCCACCATCGTTCTGGTTCACGGTTTCTGGGGCGGCGCCGCGCACTGGAGCAAGGTCATCGTCGAATTGACACGCAAGGGGTATACGTCGATTCGCGCTGTCGAACTTCCGCTAACCTCGCTCGCCGAAGACGCCGGGCGCACCCGCAAGATGGTCGCGCAGCAGCAGGGCCCGGTGCTGCTGGTCGGTCATTCGTATGGCGGCGCGGTCATCACCGAAGCCGGCGATCTACCGAATGTAGTTGGGCTCGTCTATATCGCCGCCTTCGCACCGGACGCGGGAGAAAGCCCCGGCGGCATTACCCAGCAGAACCTTCCGGCCGCGGCCGCCAATCTCGAACCCGACAGCGACGGCTACCTGTGGGTTAAAGCAGACAAATTCCATGAGAGCTTCTGCCAGGATCTGACGCCGGACGAAGGCCTCGTGATGGGCGTCACGCAGAAGGCGCCGCTCGCGAGCACCTTCGGCGACACCATCACTGCACCTGCGTGGAAGCAGAAATCATCGTGGTATCAGATCTCGAGCAAGGACCGCATGATCGCGCCGGAAAACCAGCAGATGATGTCGGCACGACTCCATGCTCGCAAGGTGATTACGCTCGATTCGAGCCACGCTTCGCTTGCGTCGCGGCCGGTCGAAGTCAGTGCGTTGATCGATGAGGCTGCGCGCGCAACAGCCAATGCGTAGTCGCGAAAGCATCAGCGACGGTTTTTTCGTCCCCACGCGTTAAATGCAATTCGCCATCGTGTCCGGCGGATCATCAGGGGCTCACAACATGTCGCGTAGCGCACCTTACTGTCATACCCCTTCGGCGATTGCTCCCGTACTCTGGCTCACAGGCGTACGGGGCGCCGGCAAATCGCGCATTGCATCCGGTGTGCAGGTCCGGCTCGTCGCTTTCGGCGCGCAGGCCGTGGTTCTCGACGGGGATACGATCCGCTCGGGTTTGAGCGAAGACCTCGGATACGATCCAGACGCGCAGACCGAGAACATCCGTCGCATCGCGCATTGCGCCGATCTGCTGAGCAGACAGGCGGTCATTCCGATCGTGGTCGCGATCGCACCGCTTGCGTCGCACCGCAGGCTGGCGCGGGAAATCATCGGCGACGCGTACTTCGAGATCTTCGTCGATACGCCGCCACCCGGCGATCCATACAGCGCAAGAAGTCCGCACACGCAGGACGATCCCGGCCGCGTCGCGCAGCTTGCCGACGGCTTCGATCGCTACGAACGCCCGGGCCGTCCGGATCTCGTCGTCAGCCGGTTCGACCTGTCGACCATCGACGCAATCGAAACGATCATGCGCCGCGTGCCTCCCGTGCTCTGGATCAGCGAAGCCGATGAAGCATCCAGTACCGGCAACGCGACCGGTCTCGATCTCGGGCGCGATCCAATGCGCAAGCTGCCCCTGAGCAACTGAGCGCGCTACTCAAGCCTGCGGCCTCGGCAGCACAACGTTTTCGCGCGCTCTCCGGGCTGCTGCGCAATGCGAATTCTTACGAAAACCTGTCACTCGCTCGCGCATCCATACTTTTTTGCAATCGCGCGACGGATTCCCGCTAAGTCTCCGTTTAAGACTCGACGCCCCAATTTCTGGCGCCCGTACCTGGAACCCACATGAGACCAGCTAACCTCGCAAAATATCTCGTCGCCCCGCTAGCCGCGCTTGCCGCGTCCGCCACCTTCGCCCAGGCGATCATCGTTACCCCCACGGCGCCGCCCCCGCCGGTGCGCGTGGAAGTCGTGCCGGCACCGCGCGCGGGCTACGTCTGGGATCGCGGACACTGGCGCTGGATCAATGGCGCCTATGCGTGGGTGCCCGGACACTGGCAACTCGTGCGAGTCGGCTATCACTGGGTGCCCGGTCACTGGGCGCAGTTCGGACCGCGCTGGCGCTGGATCGAAGGTCACTGGGCTTGACGCGCGTGTTCTGGCCGGTCGTGTCGTCGTGCCACCGCGACCAGCCTGCTATCGCGCTGTAGCCGTCATATATTGATCAGGTATGCCGCGGAGAAATGCTCCGGGCACATCGAGCAGCAAGCGGACAACATCGATCTGAGCGGGGATGAACGGCACGTGAAGCAAGTCCGGATGAAGTGTCGGCGAGACCGGCGGACTGCGCACTCGACGCGCGAAGGCTGCGCGCGTTGAGTGAACAGGACCCCGACGCCGAATTGATTGAACGGGTGGGCCGACGCGATTCGGCGGCCGTCCGTACGCTGATGGAGCGCAAGCTGCCGCGGCTGCTTGCGCTCGCCACGCGTATGCTGGGAGATCGCATGGAAGCCGAGGATGTCACGCAGGAAGCCTTTATCCGCATCTGGAAACAGGCGCCGCACTGGCGCACCGGCGAGGCACGTTTCGATACCTGGCTGCATCGCGTCGCGATGAATCTGTGTTACGACCGCCTGCGCGCGAATCGCGAGAAACCGACCGATAACGAAGACGGCCTGCCCGATCTCGTCGACCCCGCCATCGCGCCCGACGAAAGGCTCGAGCACCGCTCGCGTGACGAACAGATTCGCGCGGCGCTGGCGACACTGCCCGCGCGCCAACGGGAAGCACTGGTACTCAATTATTATCAGGAGCTATCCAACATCGAAGCGGCGGGCGTGATGGGCATTACGGTCGACGCGCTCGAAAGCCTGCTCTCGCGCGCACGCCGCAACCTGCGCGCACAACTGACGAATAGCAGCCACAGCAAGGACACACGATGACCCCCGAAAGATTCCGTGTACTTGTCGACGCCTACGGAAGCGACCCGCACCGCTGGCCCGAAGACGAACGCGCCGCATCGATGGCATGGGCGCAACAGCATCGCGACGAAGCCGATGCGATGCTCGCGAGCGCCAGCGAGCTCGACGACTGGCTGGAAAGCTATGTGGTCGCCGCGCCCGATCGCGAGTTGCGGAGGCGTATCGTCGGCGGCGCGCCGCGCGCACCTCAGGTGCAGCCGGTGCCGGGACGGCGGACATGGTGGCCAGGTCTGGCGCTTGCTGGCGCGGGGCTGACGGGGGGACTCGTCGGCGCATTGGCGGTATCGCTCTTCGTGCTGGCGGGCTCGTCCCACATCGGCACGGAAGCGGCTTATCAGAACACGACTTTCAGTAGTTCTGCTTTCGACTGGAGTAGTGAATGAGCGACGAAATACGGGCGCGGAATCCGAAGTGGCTGCTGATCGCGTCGCTGGGACTGAATATCTTCATGTTCGGCGCGCTCGCAGGCGGGGTCGGGCAATACCTTTACTCGCACTGGCACGAAACGGCAAAGCAGCCTGGCGCACCGCGTTTCGCCGCGGAGCAGTTGTCGGCCGCACAGCAACAGGAATTCGTCGAGACCTTGCGGGATGCGCGCCGTGAAGCGCGGCAGTACGGACAGGCAGCCGTGAACGGACGCAAGAATGTGCTCCGTCTGCTGGCGGCATCGCCCCTCGATCAGGCGGCGCTCGATGCGGCGATCACCAGTACTCGCGAAGCCGATGTCGCCTTCAGAACGCATGTGGAGCAACGTGTCGTCGAGTATGCGGCAGCGCTGACGCCGGAGGAGCGCGTCAAGTTCGCCGAAGGTCTGCAGAAATACGGGTCGTGGCACTTGCCGCCGGCGCAGCGGCCACTGCCCGACAAAGAAGAAAAATAGCGTTCTTGCGACGGATTTTCCTGTGGCGGCCGTTCAATGGAGCGGGGCATTCTCCCGCCTACGTCATTCGCTTATCCAATGTCTGGATTGCATGATCGATAGCGATCAAAGAACGGTACTCACACATCATGAAATCAAGAATCCTGCTGGCTCTATGTCCCGCGCTGCTCGTCGGCGCACTCTCGGGATGCGTGGTCGCCCCGGTCGAACCTGCCGGGCCGCCGCCAGGTGTCGCGTATGTCGCACCGGTCGAGGTGGCGCCTGCGCCGGGTTACGTGTGGCGCTATCACGCGCGGTATGGCTGGGGGTGGTGGCATCCGCATCATGGGTGGTATAGGGGTTGGCGTTAAGGCAGGCCAAGCGGTTGCTGGTACTAGTGCGCTTCACTGTGTGGTTTGACAGGTGATACGCTGAACGACAAAGTCAGCCGGCTTAGAACCGGTTGACCTGTTGTGGCAAATCGTCTTTTGATCAAACCGTCGAAGCGTACCGGAGACAGGACACATGGTGACCCTTGCGGCGCTTGCCGTAGCAGCAACTATTCAATCCGGCGCACCCGCGCTGAACACTCAGGCAGAAATCGAGGCGCCCGGGCCGATGGGTCCGTTGCGAGGCACAATGTTGACGCCCGCGCCCGCATCCACATCACACGGCGTACCAGTCGTCCTGATCGTTCCAGGCTCCGGCCCGACCGATCGGGACGGCAACAGCCCTCTCGGCATCCATGCTTCGTCCTACCGGTTGCTGGCCGAAGGTCTCGCAGCGCATGGCATTGCGACGGTGCGCATCGACAAGCGAGGCATGTTCGGTAGTGCTGCGGCGATACCCGACGCCAACGCCGTGACAATCGACGACTACGCGAGCGATATCCGCTCGTGGATCACCACGGTGAGACGACAGACCGACGCACCCTGCGTCTGGGTGTTGGGTCATAGCGAAGGAGGCCTCGTCGCACTCGTTGCCGCACAGCACACACCACATATCTGCGGCCTGATTCTCGTCGCCACGCCGGGGCGCCGGTTAGGCGACGTGTTACGCGAACAACTGCTGGCGGCCCCTGGCATCGCACCGATAGCCAATCATGCAATGTCGGTACTCAACACGCTCGAATCCGGACAACGGGTGGACGCGGCAACCGTGGGCCCTGCATTGATGCCGCTGTTTGCGCCGCAGGTGCAGGGCTTTCTGATGAGCGAGCTGTCACTCGATCCAGCAGCGTTGATCGCGAATTATCACCAGCCGGTACTGATTGTTCAGGGAGAGCGGGATATTCAGGTCAGCACAACCGACGCGCGAAGGCTCAAGCACGCCGCCCCAGATGCGCAACTCGCGCTACTCGCGAACATGAATCACGCGCTGAAGACGGTCAGCACAGACGATCGGAATGAGAACCACGCGACCTACGCGAATCCGGACCTTCCACTGGCGAACGACGTCGTCGACGTCATTGCCAACTTTGTCAAAGAGCCGCAGAAGAATCGCTGAAGTTCGTTGCGCAAGCCTATCGAACCAGTATCCAGTCACGCGCCAGGTGTTCCTTCCGCCAGACCGAGAACAGCACGCTGGACTGCCTCCGCGATCTGTTCACTGGTCTCCTCGCCCGGGACCGCGCGCGCTAAAGTCGCGCCTCCCACCAGCACGGACAGCATGACCCATGCACGGGCCCGGCGTTCAGCCTCGGTGCCGTTGACGAACCCCGCAGCGACGGCCTCCATGACGCGCCGCAGTTCGACTTCGTAAGCAGCGCGAGTGGCCGGATCGGTGCGCTCGATCTCTGCAGACAGACTCTGCAAGGTGCACGCGTCGCCGAGTTCGCACGTTCTTTTGAAGCCCATGTAGCGCGCGGCAAACGCAGCAACCCAGCCCGCGCCATGTTCTTCGCGCGACCGCTCAACCCCTTGCCTGAGACCGCTCAACCCGGCCGTCACGGCAGCGCCAAACGCTTCCGCCTTGGAGCGAAAGTGGCCATAGAACGCACCGTGCGTCACACCCGCCTCGCGAGCCAGTCCGTCGACACCGCTGCCGCCATAACCCTGCCTGCGAAACCCACGGCCGATCGCGGCCACAATGCGGGCCCGGCTTTCTTCCTTATGTCCCTGCGCGTAGCGCCCCATGCCGCTCCCTCAAATAAGATGACGTCCGTCACATAATAAACATTGACAGCATTACGCTCGTAACTTAATGTCGCAACGCGGTACCGGTGGTGATTACTCTAGGGAGATGTCCATGCCGATCGTCCGTATCCCCCGCCCGACTCCGACTCCCGATGGCGAAGCACTCGCCGGCTGGTCGCGGCGACACTTCACCCGTTCGGCGCTCGGCGTTGCCGCAGCCTCATTGCTTCTCACGCGCGGCACCAGCATCGCGCAGACCATACCAGTTCAGATGAAGGGCATTACGCGTACCACGCTGGAACGCCATGCAATTCCCGATACAGACCAGGAACTACGTATGGATCTGGTCACGTTCCTGCCCGGTGTTTCGGCGCCGCTCCACCATCATCCCGTCGCGGGTCTGAACTACATCATCGAGGGTACGGCGGAGTCGGCGTATGGCAATGATCCGCCACGGCTCTACCACGCGGGCGAGAGCCTGCAGGACCAGGCGATGGTGCCGCATACCTTGTTCCGCAACGTGGACGACCACGCAGTGCTGCGCTTTCTGATTTTTTCCACCATCACGGTTGGGCAACCGTACACCGTGGTTCCGTAGGCACGACCAGGCACAGTGGCCTTTCATACGCGAGCCGGACCATGAAGGTGGTCATCGGATCGAACTCGTCCAGGATGCGCCCTGCGCTTCCCTTGCCTCGGGAACTTGATCATGAAAACAAGAAGCCTTGTCGCAGCGATAATTCTTGCGGTCGGATTTTCGGGTGTTGCCGGTGCGCAAGTTATGGTGGTCGGCATCGATACGAAGCTGGTTTTCAACGACCAGGGCCAGCGTGTGAACAGGGAACCCGGTGAAGACCTGGTTCAGTTCTACGATCTGAAAGACCCTGCCCACCCGGCGCTGATCGGCGCGCTGCCACTCACCAATTCCGTGGTCGGACCGCCGACCAACCTCGCAGTGACTCCCGATCAGAGTCTCGCGTTGATCGCCAACTCGCTGAACTGGCAGCCGGTGGACGGCGGCACATGGAAGCCTGTGCCAGATGACAGGCTATTCGTAGTCGACCTGACAGCGCGGCCGCCGAAACTCATTTCCACGGTCAAGGTTGGATCGCAACCATCCGGTCTGACAATCGATCGAACCGGGACATTGGCGCTGGTCGCCAACCGCGACGGCAAGTCGATATCCGTTCTGTCCATTCATGGCCAGAACGTGCAGGTCACCGACACAGTCCAGATGAACGACGAAGTCACTTCCGTCGCGATCACACCGGACGGCAAGCGCGCACTGGTTGCCAAATTCCTCGCGCACAAAGTAGCCGTGTTATCGATCGACGACGGCCATGTGCAATCGACTGGCTACGAGATGCCGGCCGGCCTCTTTCCCTATACGGTCACGGTTACGCCAGACGGACACACTGGCCTCGCTGGCAATACCGGCAAAGCCGATTCGAATGGCAACGTCGACCCCGTGACCGTGATGGATCTGCAGGCTTCGCCACCCCGCGTGGTGGATTACGTGACGGCGGGAGATTCGGTTGAAGGACTGGTCGTCAGTCCGCGCGGCGACTTCGCACTGGCGACCATCCTGAACGGAAGCTACGATGCGGCGATCGATTCATGGTTCCGCCACAAGACAGGTCTCGCCGTTTTACTGCGCATCAAGAACGGACACATCAGTCGCGCCGACACGATCGAAGTGGGAGCGTTCCCCGAGGGCGCAGCGTTCTCGCCGGACGGACGCTATGCGTACACCGGCAACTTCGCGAGCAACACGATCTCTGTGCTACGGGTTCGGCGTGACGGTCACCTCGTCGATACGCACGCGGACATCGCACTGCCAGGCCCACCAGGATCGCTACGGGTCGGTTCGCAGTAAAGTAGTGTCTTCCAACAAAAAAACTGGACCAGACACCCGATGAAATTCGACACCGTCGTGCTCGGCGCGGGCATTGTGGGCGTGTCCATCGCCGTGCATCTTCAGAAGCGCGGCCGCGCGGTTGCGCTCGTGGATCGCAAGCTCCCCGGCAACGAGACATCGTTCGGCAACGCCGGGCTGATCCAGCGCGAAGGCGTTTATCCCTATGCCTTTCCTCGCAACATTCTCAAGTTGCTGCAATACGCACGCAACGAATCGCTCGACGTTCGCTATCACGCCGACGCGATGTTCAAGGTTGCGCCTTTCCTGTGGCAGTACTGGCGCAATTCGCATCCGGTGAAACATGCGGCCATCGCCCGCTCCTATTCGACCTTGATCGAACATTGCGTCAGCGAGCATCGCGCGCTTGCCGCCGAGGCCGGCGCCAGCGAATTGATACGTCCCACTGGATGGATCAAGGTCTTTCGCACCGCGGCAAAACAGGACGCGGAAACGAAGGTCGTCGAGCAGTGGCAGCGGGAATTCGGCGTCACGTTCGAAGCGCTGGATCCGGCGCGCCTGCGACAGGTTGAACCGGACCTCGACACGTCGTTGTTAGGCGGACTGCGTTTCACCGCCTCCGATTCGGTCAGCGATCCCAATGCGCTCGTCACCGCGTACGCGAAATATTTCGAGCGCCTCGGCGGACGGTTTCTGATCGGCGACGCCGATACGCTCCGCGATGGTTGGCAGGTCGACACCGACGAAGGAACGATCGAGGCGGTGTCTACGGTGATTGCATTGGGACCATGGTCCGCGCGCGCAAGCGAGCGCCTCGGTTACCGCCTGCCGCTCGCCGTCAAACGCGGCTATCACATGCACTACGCACCTGAAGCGCAGGCGCGTTTGAATCATCCGGTGCTCGACATCGAAAATGCTTATCTGCTCGCCCCGATGGCGCGAGGTATCCGGTTGACGACAGGCGCGGAAATCGCGCGAGTCGATGCGCCGAAAACCCCGGCGCAATTAACCGCGGTCGAACCGATCGCACGCAAGCTATTCCCGCTCGGCGCACGTCTTGACGATGAACCGTGGATGGGTCGACGCCCCTGCACCATCGACATGATGCCGATCATCGGACCCGCTCGACAGCACGAGAATTTGTGGTTTGCATTTGGCCATGCGCATCATGGCTTGACGCTTGGGCCCATCACCGGCCGGTTGGTCGCCGAGATGATGACCGGTGAACCCGTGACGGTGGATATGCATCCGTTCAGGGTCGAGCGGTTCTAGATATGCATGGTGGATGCGATCGTCACGTTGACGATCGCGACGCTATGGCACGCCTTGTCATACGTGGTAGCCTCGATCCGAATCCAACGCCCGTCGTCAGGAGTCGCAGATGAATGGCACCACGCTCGACGCATATCGCCAGTTGCAAAAGCAGATTCAAGCCGATATCGATGCCTGCAAGAGCGAGCATAAGCGTCAGATGAAAAGCGCACGTAACAACGTGGCGAAGGCATCGATACAAGCGCTTAACCTGCTGGCGGATGGCGACTCCTGGTTCGACTATCCGTTGCCATCGCAAGGACACCTTCCCACCGACGTGATCGTGTCGCTCACGGACCTGCTGCACCTCGATCCCAAACCGCTAAAGCTCGCTCACTACGGCGACGCCACAACCGCATTGCTTGGCACCTCGAAACGCGAGCGGCTAATCGCTACGTTAAAAGACCCGGCACACGCACCGTTCGACGCGATTCTTTTCTCGGGTGGCGGCAACGATCTGGTCGGCGATGCATTCAGGTTCTGGCTACACGACGCAGCATCGGTCAACAAAGACTTCAAGCTCGCCACGAACGACGCCGCGCTGCAGGACATCATCGATATCGTGCGCCGCGCGTATCGCGATCTGATCGCCGTTCGCGATGAATATGCCGACGGCGCCTACCTGTTCTTTCATCAGTACGATTACGCCACGCCGACGAACGCGTCCATCTGCGACGGACTCATCGGGCCGTGGCTGCAACCCTCGTTCATCGATCGAGGCTGGGCGCCGCCCGTCGATGCGCAATTCCTCGTGAACGGTCGCGGCGTCGTATCCGAAATACTGATCGAATTTGCGAACATGCTCAATGAATTGAGCACACCGACGAATAAGATCGTAGTAGTGAAAACGCAGGGCATCCTGAACCCCGATACCGATTGGGCCAACGAACTGCATCCGACGCATGACGGATTCGGCAAGATTGCCGCGGCGTTTCAGCAAGCATTGCAGGCGGTATTTGGCGAGCGTGCAGCGGTGCACCGGTAGTCGATGCCGTCGCGCCACTCCGATCATTCAGCGGCCACGCAGGAGAGAAGCATGAGAGCACAGCATCTTCGCTTCACATCGTTCTGGAACAGAGTCCGGTCAACCCTGGTGTCGTTATTCGTTCTCGTGGCTGGAGCCTTCTGCGCATCGGCAGCTCATGCGCAAACCTGTCTCGATGGGCAGTACAGCAGCCTGTCTCAAGGTGCCTACACGTTGCAAAACGACGAATGGGGATTGAACGGCGATTCGGGCGGATGGCAGCAGATCTGCAGCGGTAGCGCGAGCTCGGGTAGCTTCAGTTCCACCTGGTACTGGTCCAGCGGGACCGGTTCGATCAAGGCCTATCCAGGCATCTATCGCGGCTGGCAGGACGGCGGCAGCTGGTCGCCCGACGCTGGCGGTTTCCCGCAGCAAATTTCGGTGCAGGGATCGATGCCGACGAGCGTTTCGTTCAGTATGAGCGGCAACAATCAGTACGATGCGGCTTACGATCTGTTCTTCAGTCCGAGTACCAATCCTGGTTCTCCTTCCGCGGAAATGATGGTGTGGCTCAGCTACTCGGGCAACCAGCCGGCGGGCAGCAAGGTTGCGTCCGGAGTGAGCCTGGGCGGAATGAGTGGGACGTGGGATGTGTGGTCGGGGAATGTGGGCTGGCCTGTCTATACCTTCGTGCGCGATGCACAGGTGACGAGCTTTAGCGGGAATCTCCAGCCGTTTGTCTACTACCTGAGCTATACGAATTCGTGGTTGAACAGGAGCTGGTATGAGATGGATATCCAGTTCGGCGCGGAGATCATTCAGAGCAACGGTGCGAATGGGTCGATCAACGTGTCGAATTTTTCTGCATCGGCTAATTGAGCATCGACACGCCGTGTGTCGATGCCCTGACGGATCTGCTCAAGCGAGTGCCGACATACGTGCGCGCACGGCGCCCTGATCGATACCAAGATGCCCAGCGAGCCAGTCGCAGATAAATTCCTGACCCAGCGTCGGATTGTCGATCTGACAATGCGCGGCGCCTGTTTCAGCAGGATCGAACAGCCTCAGTTCAGCATCGACGCCATTCGCTCTGGCGTAGTCGTAGGTGTCGGTTGCTGTTTTCAGTCCGAGCCAGTCTTCCGTGCCCTGCAACACCAGATAAGGCATGTCGATCCGGTTGATTACCCCTTCTAGCCGGAACGCTTTGGCCTTTTCGACGACCTCTTCAGCGGTCGCACAACCGAACACCCATTTCAGGTGTCGCCAGATCAACCGTTCCGGCGTCGCGAGCCAGCCCTCGAACAACGACGACATATCGAACATGACGGAATCGGACACCGTCGCGACGAGTCGCTTCTCAAACGACGCCGCGCGCGCCGCGTACACACCACCGACGCTCGCACCATACAGCGCGATTTTTGCGGGATCGACATCGGAGCGCGTCAGCAGATAGTCGATGCACGCGCCGACCGGCACGTGCGTATCCGGACGATTGACGATCTTCTGGCGCCGCAGCGTGCCACCCTGGCCCGGCATGTCCACGAGCAACAGCGACATACCGCGCGTCAACGCATGCTTGGGCATCTCGTGCAGCAGTTCGTCCTTGTACTCGTCCAGCCCGCCAAACGCGATCACGACAGGCGAGCGAACGCTGCTGTCCGCGCATGGCAGAAAGTAGGCGTCGAGGTGCGCGCCGTTTTCGTACGGAATGGCCACGACCTCTCCGGCCGGATGCAGCCCGGCCAGATAGCGGTGCGAGCAACGTTCGACACTGTCGAACGTGTCGACGCGTCGCGGATCGTCGTGCGCCAGGTAGAACTCGGACGACCGGTAATAGTTCGAGGCGCGCAGCCAGTTGCTCGAAGCCGTCCGAAAGCGTCCGCGTGCGAACGCCTCTTCGGCGCGCCACTCGCTTTTCTGCGCGAACACCTGCCACTCGCGATACCAGCTCTCGGTGTCGCCGGGCGTCATGCGCGATGCCGCTGCGAAGCACTCGCTGATCAGGCTCGCCCCTTCCTGCGCGCCGCCGAGCGTACGCGCGAACTGGAAACTCAGTTCGGGTTCGCCGAGCCACTGGACCCAACCTTCCTTCTGATAACGACCGGATGAAGCTTGCGATGGTGTCGACATGAGACCCTTCCTTTTACGTATATGTAAAAATGTGGGCGTGCGGAGACCCAACCAGTGCGAAGGTTGTGGTCATGAACGGCGCCCGAGCTCGAGCAGTCAATCTGCTCCTGCCGGCCAGTCTAGCCAACTTCTCGCACCTTTGCATGCAATTCACAATTTCTCTTATATACACTTGTTTTAAAACGGAATTATTGTTACATATGTGTAAATTAAAAATGCCTTGGCAGCCTGATCGAGCCACCATGCAAGGAAGCCCCCGATGAACAGAAAGTCACGTGCCACATCGATTCTCGCGGCCCTTCCCGCCCAGGTGACGAAAAAACCGTCATCGCGCATTCCGCCGGAAGCAATCGGCCAACGCCTGCGGCATCTGCGCAAATCCAGAGATCTCTCGCTCTCCGATGCCTCTCGCCTGACGGGCGTGCCGGAAGCCACGCTGTCGCGCATCGAAACGAGCAAGATGTCGCCGACGTTCGGAATGCTCTACAAGATCGTCGAAGGGCTTGGCTTCGACTGGCAGGACATGCTCGCTGCACCGTCGAGAGCGCCGTCGGCGGTTAGCGTGTCGCGCCTCGACGAGATTGCGTTCACGCGTCTCGCCGATATTCCCTACAGCTACGCACTGCTGCATCGGGGGAATACCGGAGGGCTCACGCCGCTGCGAATGCGCGTCCACGCGACGAGCGTCGAGGAAGCCGGTGGACTTGCCGGACATACCGGCATGGAATTCTGCTACGTGCTCTCGGGCACGCTGACGTTGAGCTTCGACGGCAAAGAACCGGCCACGCTGGTGGCCGGCGAAAGCGCGCTGTTCAGCAGCGCTACACCGCATGCGTACACGACGTCACAGCCCGACGACACGGAGATTCTCATCGTGCTGACGAGCCGGGATTCGACGGTTCGCTTTTGATTTCCTGCGTCGCTCGCGAGGGCACGCGCCCACACGGAATCCCGATCATGTCGTTTGCCGAACGCTGCCGGTCATGCGAAGAATCCAGCGCGGCGCGAAATGCGACACCCAGCCCGCAGCCGATCCGATTGCGCCGGCGGCCGCCAGTTGCGCCACGTTCTCGATCGACGGCGCGAGCTCCGACGCAAACCAGGTGACGAGACCGAGGAAGTAGGCGAGCAGGTTGTTCATCACCGGCATGCCGCGAATCCCGACGACAACGATCGCCACCGCGAACACGACGATCGGCAACGCCACACCGACACCCAGCGCCGGCGCCAGCATGCCGATGCCCGTGGCAGCCAGGGTACCGATCGATATGCCCAGCCAGACACAGCCCAGGTTTTCGACCGTGGACCGGGTGGTCAACCCGCGCGAGAAAAATGCGATCCAGCCCATGAACATGGCCCAGACGGGTAGCGACAGCGCGAGGGCCGTAGCGGAGGCGATAGCAGCCGAGACAGCAGCGACTACGGTAATCAGGACGTAGCCCTGACGGGAAGTACGAGGGTGATTCATAAGAGGCTCCGGTGAATGATGGAAGGCCGACGTCCGCAATCGGTTAAACGACGGTGAAAGCATTTTGTACGATTCATTTTCTACAATCATCGGCCAAATATTGCTTTTACTATTCCATTTACATTAACAAATAGCCGCTATTTCGAAGCTCCGACACGCACCCGAGGCGTGCAGTCGCGCACCGATTGAACGCGATACAAGCTTCATCCGCGTGCAACGCACTCCATACGATGACCGATCGCTACGCCATATCGCGCATGGCACGCTTATCGCTTGAACGCAGCGCAGGAGCCGGTAGCAGCATCCGGTTTAGTAGTAACAATCTGGCAATGGACGACTAGGGTTCCGGTTCGCATCGAGGTCATCGACATGACCGCCTGCGAATGCTGGTCCGAGAGTTGTCGACCTCAGGCGAGGTTACACGGCGGGATAAAAGCCCGGGAGAGAACGCGATGCGTCGCGCCGCTCCTGCCGTCGATAACCGCCCCTGCGAGGTCAACCTCATGCGCAAGCTCCGCCTGTTTGCTGTCGCCGCCTTACTCTGCGTTCTCTCTCTTTCTGCCGCCACTCCGTCGTTCGCCGCTGGACGCAAGGACTTCAAGGTCTGCTGGACCATCTACGCCGGCTGGATGCCGTGGGGTTATGCCAAGACCCAGGGCATCGTGTCGAAGTGGGCGAAGAAGTACGGCATCACCGTCGATGTCGTTCAGCTGAACGACTACATCGAATCGATCAACCAGTACACCGCCGGCAAATTCGACGGCTGCGCGATGACCAACATGGACGCGCTGACCATTCCGGCAACCGGTGGCGTCGACACGACGGCGCTGATTGTCAGCGACTATTCGAATGGCAACGACGGCGTGCTCATCAAGGGCAACGGCAAGAAACTCACCGACCTGAAAGGCCAGTCGATCAATCTCGTCGAGCTGTCGGTGTCGCACTATCTGCTCGCACGCGGCCTCGAAACCGTCGGCATGAGCGAGCGCGACATCAAGGTGGTCAATACGTCCGACGCCGATATCTCCGCCGCATTCGCCACGCCGTCCGTGCACAACGCGGTGACGTGGAACCCGATGCTCGCGCAATTGAAGGCGCAACCCAACGTCACCGAAGTGTTCGATTCGAGCCGTATTCCCGGCGAGATCATGGACATGATGGCCGTCAACACGAAGACGTTGCAGGACAACCCCGCGCTTGGCAAGGCGCTGACCGGCGCCTGGTTCGAGATGATGCAACTGATGCACAGCGACAGCGCCGACAGTCGCGCAGCGTTGACCTCGATGGCGAAAGCGTCGGGCACCGATCTCGCGGGCTACAAGGCGCAACTCTCGACCACCGCGCTCTTCTACACGCCGCAACAGGCACTCGATTTCGCGACCAGCCCGAACCTGCCAAAGATCATGACGCGCGTCGCGCAGTTCTCTTTCGATCACGGTCTGCTCGGCCAGGGCGCAACGGATGCTGGCGCGGTCGGCATGGCGTTCGATAAAGGCGTCGTGATCGGCAGTAAGGGCAATGTGAAGCTGCGCTTCGATCCGGCCTATGTGCGCATGGCCGCGGAAGGCAAGCTCTAGCAGCCACCCGACCTGATCCAACTGCAATCCGTTCCAAGGAAAGTCCCATGCGACTCATCAACCGACACCCCAGCCGCAGCGGCGCGCTGATGCTGCTGCTGTTGCCGTTCGTGCTGCTGATCGCGGTGTACTTCACCGGTTCGGCATTGCGGCTGCAAGCGAACCCCGACGACAAACTGCTGCCGGGTGCCACGCAGATGGGCACGGCGATACACGAGTTCGCGTTCACCGAGGACAAGCGCACCGGTGAGTACCTGCTCTGGCAGGACACGGTGTCGAGCATGCGGCGACTCGCGATCGGTCTCGTCGCGAGCGCGGCACTGGCACTCGTGTTCGGCATCTTTACCGGCACGCTGCCACTCGCTGGCGCGACGCTCACGCCGTTCATCACTGTGATCTCGATGATTCCGCCGCTCGCTGTACTACCGATCCTGTTCATCGTGTTCGGTCTCGACGAGCTGTCGAAGGTCGTGCTGATCGTGATCGGCATCACACCGATGATGATTCGCGACCTCCAGCAGCGCACGCGCGAAATCCCTGAAGAGTTATGGGTGAAAGCGCAGACACTCGGCGCAACTAGCTGGACATTGATCCTGCGCGTGATCGTGCCGCAGTTGCTGCCGCGGCTCCTGGTCGCGGTGCGGCTTGCACTGTGCTCAGCGTGGCTCTTTCTGATCGCCGCCGAAGCGATTGCGTCGACGGATGGCCTCGGCTACCGCATCTTCCTCGTGCGTCGCTACCTCGCGATGGATGTGATCCTGCCGTACGTCATGTGGATCACGCTGCTCGCGTGGCTGATCGACGAAGCGTTGCGCCGTGTCACGCAATGGGCGTTCCCCTGGTACGGCGAGGCCCGCTGATGATCGAGATCCGCAACGTCTGGAAAGAGTACGGCGACCAGGTCGTGCTCGAACGTGTGAACCTGCGTATCGAGGATGGCGAGTTCTGCTCGATGGTCGGTGCGTCGGGCTGCGGCAAGTCGACCTTCCTGCGACTGCTGCTCGGTCAGGAACGGCCTACGCGCGGCACCATCCTGCTAGATGGCGCGCCGTTGCCGGCGGAACCGGACGCGCATCGCGGCGTGGTGTTTCAGCGCTACTCGGTGTTTCCACACCTGAGCGTGTTGCGCAACGTGCTGCTCGGGCTCGAACTACCGCACGCGCGTTTCACCGGGAGACTGTTCGGCTCACGTCGGTTGATCGCGCGCGACGAGGCTGTCGCAATGCTCACGCGCGTCGGTCTCGCCGATGCACTCGACAAATATCCGCATCAGTTGTCGGGCGGTATGCAGCAGCGCCTCGCACTCGCCCAGGCACTCGTGATGAAACCACGCGTGCTGTTACTCGACGAACCGTTCGGCGCGCTCGATCCCGGCATCCGCCGCGACATGCACGAACTGTTGCTGAAGCTGTGGCACGAAACCGGGCTGACAATCTTCATGGTCACACACGACCTGAAGGAAGGCTTCACGCTCGGCAGCCGGATGCTCGTCTTCGACAAGGTGCGCGTCGATCCGCAGGCGCCCGGCGCCTATGGCGCGCGCATCACCTACAACATTCCGTTAGAACGCAACCGCGACGCGCAGCACGGCCCTGCCGCAGCGATGCCGCACGCCCTTGCGCTCTAAGGGATTCACTCAAGAACCCGACATGAATGACATGAACACCTCTCCCATATTGCTCGAAGAGACCTTGCCTGGCGGCGGTCACACTTCGCTGATCGTCAAACGCGGACAACTACTGCGTATCACCGATCTGCGCGGCGGCGCGAACGTCAGCCTGCTGCTCTTCAACGCAGTGGAAAAAAGCGAACGCCTGAACCTCCCCGACACGCTCAAATGTCAGCACACGGCCAAACTCACGCAAGGCCATTGCCTGTACTCAGACATGGGCCGTGTACTCGCGGCGATCGTCGCCGATACCTGCGGCTGGCACGACAGTCTGGGCGGTGTCTCGGATGCGCGCGAAGTACACGAGCGCTATGGCACGGGTCGCTATCAGGAGTTGCGCAACGCGTTCTTTCGCAACGGCACCGATAACCTGCTCGTCGAACTCGGCAAATGGGGACTCGGCCTCGCCGATCTGTTGATGACGCTAAACCTGTTCAGCCGCGTCGATGCAAGTGAAACCGGTGCGCTTGGCTTCGTGCCCGGAAATTCGCAGGCGGGCGACCATGTCGACCTGTATGCACCGATGAACACACTGGTCGTACTCACCGCGATCCAGCATCCGCTCGATCCTTATCCCGAGTACGCACCCAGGCCGGTCAAGCTGACGCTCGTCGCAGCGGACCCACAGGTCGCGGACATCTGCCGGACCTCGTGCGACGAGAACGCACGCGGCTTTGCCAACACCGAGCGGTTCTTTCTTTAAGCGG
The DNA here is from genome assembly GCF_030464945.1 of Paraburkholderia sp. CHISQ3. Classification (NCBI taxonomy): domain Bacteria; kingdom Pseudomonadati; phylum Pseudomonadota; class Betaproteobacteria; order Burkholderiales; family Burkholderiaceae; genus Paraburkholderia; species Paraburkholderia sp. CHISQ3. The sequence continues at coordinate 17,880 of NZ_JALPRG010000021.1, read as the reverse complement.
AGCGCGCCATGACGACCACCACCCTGCTTACCGCCAGCCCGCGCAACCCCGCGGATGCCGTGTATCGCGAAGTCCTCGCCGCGGGCGAGCCGTGGCTGAAGGAACTGAAGGCCGGCCAGACGCTGCGCATTCATGACCTCGAAGGCAATCAGGCTGTCGATACGCTGTTCTACAGCGCCACCGATCCGCGTGAGCGCTACGATCCGCAGCGCACGTTGCGCCGCCAGCAGAGCCTCTATCTGACCACCGGCACCGTGCTGTATTCGAATCTCGGCAATCCGCTGCTGACCATCGTCGCGGATACCTGCGGGCGGCACGACACACTCGGCGGCGCATGTGCGCAGGAGAGCAACACCGTGCGCTACGCACTCGAGAAGCGCTACATGCACAGCTGCCGCGATAACTACCTGCGTGCGTGCGCACACGACGGCCGTCTGTCGAAGCGCGATCTCGGCGCGAACATCAATTTCTTCATGAACGTCCCCGTAACTGCAACTGGCGGCCTGACGTTCGAGGACGGCATCTCTGCGCCCGGCAAATACGTCGAGCTGCGCGCGGAGCAGGACGTGATCGTGCTGATCTCGAACTGCCCGCAATTGAACAACCCGTGCAACGCCTACAACCCCACGCCAGCGGAGCTGTTGATATGGAACTGAAGACCTTGCGCCTCTGGCTCTTCGAGATGCTGCGCGTGCGTGCGGAGCGTTATGGGCTTGCACGCAGCGGACCGCGCGAGCCGCATGTGCCGCCCCGGCGCTAAGCGGCCGCACTAGCTTCCGGATACGTGCCGCGGACGACCGCGGCTCGCAACCCCACGTGGCGGGACGGCCCGCCCACGCATTGAACACCCTCTCATGTTCGATACCGTTCTCATCGCTAACCGCGGCGCGATCGCGTGCCGCATCCTGCGCACGCTGCGCGAACTCGACGTTACAGGCGTCGCTGTCTATAGCGAAGCCGACCGCGCAAGCCGTCACGTGAGCCTCGCCGATTCGGCTCACAGCCTCGGCGACGGCGCGGCCAGCGTCACCTATCTCGACGTCGAACGCATCCTGCAAATTGCACGTGCCGAACGCGTGCAGGCCATTCATCCCGGCTATGGCTTCCTGTCTGAAAACGCAGCGTTCGCGCAGGCGTGCGAAGCGGCCGGTATCGCGTTCATCGGGCCGACGCCCGAACAGCTACGTGCGTTCGGCCTGAAGCACACCGCGCGCGCGATCGCTGCCGCCGAGCAGATTCCGATGCTCGAAGGCACGGGTCTGCTCGACGATCTCGACGCAGCGCTGACCGCGGCAGCACGCATCGGTTTTCCGGTCATGCTGAAGAGCACGGCGGGCGGCGGCGGTATCGGTATGCGCGTATGCCGGTCGGCGGAAGAACTCGCCGCGCAGTTCGACGTCGTCAAGCGGCTCGGGCAGAACAACTTCAGCGACGCGGGCGTGTTCCTCGAGAAATACATCGAGAAGGCCCGACACCTCGAAGTGCAGATCTTCGGCGACGGTAACGGCGCTGCGCTCGCGCTGGGCGTGCGCGACTGCTCGGTGCAGCGGCGCAACCAGAAGGTGCTTGAAGAAACGCCTGCGCCGAACCTGCCCGATGGGATCGCCGAGGCGCTGTGTGCTGCCGCAATCCGTCTGGCGCAAGCGGTCAACTATCGCTCGGCCGGTACCGTCGAGTTCGTCTACGACAGCGACGCCGCACGCTTCTATTTTCTCGAAGTGAACACGCGTCTGCAGGTCGAGCACGGCGTAACCGAACAGGTGTGGGGCGTCGACCTCGTGCGCTGGATGATCGAACTCGCGGCGGGCACGATTGCGCCGCTCGACGAGCTCGCCAAGCATCTTCGCCCGTCGGGCCACGCGATCCAGGCTCGACTCTATGCGGAAGATCCGGGCCGCGATTTCAAGCCGTGTCCGGGTTTGCTTACCGAGGTCTCGTTCCCTTCCGCCGATGGCCGCGCGCTGCGTATCGACACGTGGATCGAAGCGGGCTGCGAGGTGCCTCCGTGGTTCGATCCGATGCTCGCGAAGTTGATTGCGTGGGCACCGACTCGCGACGATGCGCGTGCTTCGCTGGACAACGCGCTCGCCAAGACGCGTATCTACGGTGTCGAGACAAATCGCGCCTACTTGCGGCAGATTCTCGCCGACACGCCATTCGCGAGCGGCGCACCGTGGACTCGTTGTCTCGAAGGTTTGCGCTATCGGGCCACAACCGTCGAGGCACTCACTGGCGGCACACAGACCACTGTGCAGGACCACCCAGGCCGACTCGGCTACTGGGCGGTCGGCATCCCGCCGTCGGGTCCGATGGACGATCGTTCGCTGCGCCTCGGCAACCGGCTGCTCGACAACGACAGCGACGCGGCCGCGCTCGAAATCACGATGAGCGGACCGACGCTGCGCTTTAACACCGACGCGGTCATCGCCGTGACCGGCGCCGCGCTCGCCGTGACACTCGACGACGTCGCACAACCGATGCACACCGCGCTCTTCGTCACCGCCGGTTCGACACTCGCGCTCGGCGCGATCCGCGGTGCGGGCGCGCGAGCTTACCTGTGCGTGCGCGGCGGCCTCGACGTCGCGCGCTATCTCGGCAGCCGCAGCACGTTCACGCTCGGTCAGTTTGGTGGTCACGGCGGTCGGGCGCTGCGCGCGGGCGATGTGCTGCATCTTCAGTCGCTCGCGGACCGCAGCACGGGTGCGGCACTGCCTCACGCGCTTACACCGCGACTCGAAGAGGTGCGCACTGTACGCGTGATCTACGGACCACACGGCGCCCCCGAATACTTCAGCGCGCGATACATCGAGCAGTTCCTCGCCACCGAATGGGAAATCCATTTCAATTCGAGCCGCACCGGAGTCCGGCTGATCGGCCCGAAACCCGAATGGACGCGCGCGGACGGCGGCGAAGCCGGACTGCATCCGTCGAACATTCACGACAATCCGTATGCGGTCGGCGCAATCGATTTCACCGGCGACATGCCCGTGATCCTCGGTCCGGACGGTCCGAGCCTGGGCGGCTTCGTGTGTCCGGTGACGATCATCGAAGCCGACCTGTGGCAGATCGGTCAGTTGAAGGCCGGCGACAAGGTGCGCTTCGTGCCTGTCGATATCGCTACCGCACGCGATGCAGCAGCAGCGCGCGCACGCGAAACGGCACAGCTCGACGCGCAGGCCTATGCGTACGCATCCGCGCTGCCACCGCTATCGATCGCTTCCGGCGACCAGGCGCAATCGGTGTCATCTCTCGCGTCGCCGGTCGTGCTCGACATCGGTCAGGCCGAGGAACGCCTCGTCGCGCGGCTGTCAGGCGACACGCATCTATTACTCGAAATCGGTCCGGCGGAACTCGACATCGCACTGCGTTTTCGCGGCCACGCGCTGATGCAGGCACTCGAAGCGCTCGCCTTACCGGGCGTGATCGATCTCACACCCGGCATCCGTTCATTGCAGATTCACTACCAGCCGGAACAGCTTCCACTCGCGACGTTGCTCGAGCACGTAGAAACACACTGGCAAGCGGTGTCGCAACAACGCGACCTGCGTGTGCCGTCGCGAGTCGTGCATCTGCCGTTGTCTTGGGACGATCCGGCCTGCCGTCTCGCGATCGACAAATACATGACGACCGTGCGCCCCGATGCACCGTGGTGTCCGAGCAATCTCGAGTTCATCCGCCGGATCAACGATCTCGATTCGCTCGAAGCGGTGAAGCAGATCGTCTTCGATGCGCATTACCTTGTGATGGGACTCGGCGATGTCTATCTCGGGGCGCCGGTCGCCACGCCGCTCGATCCGCGGCATCGCCTCGTCACGACGAAGTACAACCCGGCGCGCACGTGGACTGCGGAGAACTCGGTGGGCATCGGCGGCGCGTATCTGTGCGTGTACGGTATGGAAGGGCCTGGCGGCTACCAGTTCGTCGGCCGCACGCTGCAGATGTGGAACCGCTATCGCGAGATCGCGGATTTCGCGGGACGTCCGTACCTGCTGCGCTTTTTCGATCAGATCCGTTTCTACGAAGTCTCCGCCGACGAGCTACTGCGCATTCGCGCGGATTTTCCGCTCGGTCGTTATCCGCTGAAAATCGAAACGGCCGAATTGTCGCTTGCCGACTATCAGGCGTTTCTCGCGCGCGAAGCCGAGGGCATCGCGCGGTTCCGCACGCGTCAGCAGGCAGCGTTCGAAGCTGAACGTCAGCGCTGGCATGAAGCGGACGTTAGCGGCACTGCAACGGAAGCGTCGGAATCGATCACCGTAGACGTCGGCGATGCGCCATTGCGTGAAGACCAGATTGCCGTCGACAGCGAGATCGCCGGCAACCTGTGGCAAGTGCACGTGGCGCCCGGCGCGACAGTCGCCGCGGGCGATGTACTGCTCGTGATCGAATCGATGAAGATGGAGATTTCCGTCGTTGCGCCGTGCGCAGGCACGATCGGCGAAATCCACGTCGCGCCGGGTTCGCCGGTGCGGGCTGGACAGCGTGTGGTTGTGATCGACACGGTGTGATCTGCTTTTGTTCGGCTGCGACAGCAGCCGAACACCCGCGCCCTGCGAACTGCCGCCGGCTATCCCCCGCGCCGGTTCCGCCGAATCTGATCGAACAACACCGCCAGCAACAGGATGCCGCCACGAATCAGATACTGATAGAACGTCGGCACGTTCAGCAGACTCATCGCGTCCTGCACGGAGCCCATAATCAGCACACCGACGATCACACCGGAGATCGTCGCCACCCCGCCCGTCAACGACACGCCACCGAGTACGCACGCGGAGATCACGCCGAGTTCGAGCCCGACCGAGGTCTTCGGATCGCCGAGACTCATCCGCGACGCGAGCATCACACCCGCAAACCCGGTGACGAGGCCCTGCAGCACGAACACCGTGATCTTGATTCGCCGCACCGGTAGCCCTGCAAGCAACGCAGCTTCGCTGTTGCCGCCCACCGCCAGCACGTTCTTGCCGAACACCGTCCGGTTCAGGATGAACCCGAACACGACGAAACCAATCACATTGCTCCAGATCGGATACGACACGCCGAGAAACGAACCGCCGCCCAGATCGAAGAAACGCTCTTCCGAAATCATCACCGCGTCGCCGTTCGACGTGATGAACGCGAGACCGCGCACGACTTCCATCATCGCGAGTGTCACGATCAGCGAATTGATCCGGTAACCGGCCACGAGCACACCGTTGACGAGTCCAACCGCGCCGCCCACCAGCACACCCGCGGTCACGCCGAGCAGCACGCTATGCGTCGCGGTAATCAGCGTCGAGGCGACCACGCCGGAAAACGCGACGATCGACGCCACCGACAGATCCACCTCGCCCAGTGCGAGCACGAACATCATCGTGACGGAGATCGAGCCGATCAACGTGACCGACAGCAGCAGTCCCTGAATGTTGCGCGCGCTGATGAAGTCCGGCACGGTGAACGACAGCACCGCAAACAGGATGATGAACACCATCACGATGCCCGACCGGTTAAGCAGATTTCCTATTCGTGCGGTGCGTGTCATCGATGCGCTGCCGCTCGTTGTAGTGGGAACGGCGCCGTCCCGGCCTGTCGATTGTGTCTGCATGTTTCCGCTTCCTGTTGCTCGACTACGATTACGCGCCCGGTCAGCGCGGTAGTGCGAGCTTGATCAATGCATCGGGTGTGGCCTGCGCGCGCGTCAAATCACCGACGATGCGGCCTTCGCGCATCACCAGTACCCGGTCGGCCACGCCGATCACCTCCGCCATATCACTCGATACCACGAGTACTGTGCGGCCTTCATCGGCGAGACCGTAGAGCAGGCCATAAATCTCGCTGCGCGCACCGACGTCGATGCCGCGTGTGGGTTCGTCCATCAGAAACACGTCGATCTCTTCGGCGAGCCAGCGCGACAGGATCACCTTCTGCTGGTTGCCGCCGGACAACGTGCCGATCTGTGTATTGCCATCGCGCGTCTTGATGGCGAGGCGGTTCACGTACTGCGACGTGACGCGCGCTTCGCGGCGCTGGTTCAGGATATTGAAGCGACTGAAGTGGCGTCGGCAGCTCAGGTTCAGATTGTCCGAAACCGAAGCGATCGCGACGATCCCCTCCTGCTTGCGGTCTTCGGGACAGAGCGCGATGCCGGCGCGCACCGCATCACGCGGCGAACGAAAGCGGCGCCGTTCGCCCTTCAGCACGATCTCACCGGCTGTCGGTTTGACCGCGCCATAGATCAGCTTCATCAACTCCGAGCGCCCCGCGCCGACGAGCCCAAAGAAGCCGACAATCTCCCCCTTACGCGCAGCGAACGACACGGGCTCCGCGAGGCCGGGGCCAAGCAATCCTGTCACTTCGATCTGCACTTCGCCGCTCGGACGCGGCCGGTAGCCGTACACGTCATTGATCGAGCGGCCGACCATGCAGCTGATCAGCCGGTCACGATCGAGGCCGCCGCGTGCTTCGAGCGTATCGATGCGGCGGCCGTCGCGAAACACCGTCACGCGATCGCACAGTTCGTAGACTTCCTCCATACGGTGCGTGACGTAGATAATCGCGTGCCCCTCCGCCTTCAATGCGCGAATGATCCGGAACAGTTGCACGGTTTCGCGCGACGACAACGAACTGGTGGGTTCATCGAAAGCGATCACGCGAGCGTTGCGCATCAGCGCCTTGCCGATCTCGATCATCTGCCGCTGACCGATCGGTAGCTCGCGAACCTTGCGAGCCGGATCGATCTTCTCGCCGAGCTGTTCGAGTACCTCGATGGCGCGCTGTAGCATCGCGTTCGCGTCGAGCACCCCAAGGCGATGCGGCAACGCGCCCAGCAGCAGGTTTTCTGCAACCGTCAGTTCCGGCACCAGATGCAGTTCCTGATAGATGATCGCGATACCGGCATCGATCGCCTCGCGCGGCGACGTAAAACGTTGCTCGACACCGTTCAACACCAGCGTGCCTTCGTCAGGATGATTCACACCGGACAACACCTTGAGCAACGTCGATTTGCCGGCGCCGTTTTCGCCCATCAAGCCGTGCACTTCGCCGCCGTGCACGTCGAGCGATACCTTGTCGAGCGCCAGCACGCCGGGAAAACGCACCGTAATTCCGTCGAGCCGAATCGATAGGCGCTCGGTCTGCTCCAAGCCTGGCTGGGCGTTCATCTCTCACCTGTGAAATGCACGACACCTTGCGGTGCCATCTCGCGATCGGGTTGGCGGACCTGCACGTGCCCGCCTTCGTCGCTTTAACGAGGCTCAAATACCCAGTTCCTTGCGCACGTCCTGCCAATTGCCGCGAACCATGAGCTTGCCCGTAGTCTGCGTATCGGCCGGGGGCTGCTTACCGTTCTTGATCCAGTCGACGAGGTTCTGTGTGCTCTCCTTCCCGTGGTTCGTCGAGCTGACCGCGATCGTGCCGTAGAAGCCCGTCGGTTCTTTCTTCTGGAACTCGGCGAACGCTTCGCCCGCACCGTTGATGCCGACACCGATCACGTCCGCGGACGGAATATGCAACTGCTCGGTTGCGCGGACGGCGCCCAGAACGGTCTCTTCGTTCAGTGCGTAGATCACCCAGCGCTTGATGTTCGGATGCTGCGCGAGCACCGGCGATGCCGCGTTGAAACCACCCTCGTCGTCGGTTGTCTTTTGCGGCGCATCGAAAATGTTCTCTTTCTTGAAGCCGTTCGCGAGCAGGCTTTGTGTCGCGCCGTCGGTGCGCGCCTTGGCGGTCGGGAGTTCATAGTCGGTAATGCGCAGCGCGCCGACTTCCTCGGGCTTCCAGCCGCGTTGCTTCATCTCGTCGGCGATCGCCTGGCCAACCTGATTGCCGATCTTGGACGCTGACATGCCGAGGTGCGGCACGTCGGCGAGCGGCTTGCCTGACGAGTCGACCAGTTGATCGTCGACCGTGACGAACTTCATGTTGTAGGTCTTCGCACGCGCACGAATTGCGGGTCCAAGGCGGACATCGGGCGCGCAGATGACGAAGCCTTTCGCACCCTGCGCCGCGAGGTTGTCGATCGCGGCCAGTACCTTCTCTCCATCGGGCGTGCCGATGTTGATGACCGAGAAGCCGTCCTGCTTGCCGAGTGCCGTGGCGGCTTTCTGCTCGTTGATGAACCAGGCCTGCTCCGGCATCTTCACGAGAAAGCCGATCTTGAGCGGTTCGTCCGCCTGCACGGACAACGAGGCGCCGAACGGAATCGCGAGTGCGACAGCGGTCAGGGCCGACAGGGTCAAGCGGCGCAGCTTCGGGTTCATCTGAGTCTCCTTGGATCGAGGTTTTTTTAGTGCAGTCGGTGTGCGATACAGCGCGGGTGAAACAGGGACTTCGTCGCGATTCGAAGGATCGCGTTGTGTGTACAGCGTCCAGCGTCCACAAGGACGTGTGTCTCTCAGGCAGCCCATCGGAGTACGAGCGGATCGAGACGCCGCGCGATATCGATCAGTTCGCGGCGCGTCTCCGGATGAAGCGCTGGCAACGGATGCCGCGGCAGGTCGCACGCGATCACGCCGCCTTCCTGCATCAGCGCTTTTGCGGCGAGCAGTCCGGCCTGGCGGTTCTCGTGATTGATCAACGGCAGCCACTGCTGATAGCGCTCGAACGCGAGATCGCGATTGCCGCTGCGATACGCATCGATGATCGGGCGGATACCGTCGGGATAGCCGCCGCCGGTCATCGAACCGGTCGCGCCCGCCGCGAGATCGGCCAGCAGCGTGATCGCTTCCTCGCCGTCCCACGGCCCTTCGACCGCCTCGCCACCAAGCCGGATCAACTCGCGCAGCTTCGTCGCCGCGCCGGGCGTCTCGATCTTGAAGTACGCGACGTGTTCGATCTCGCGCGCCATCCGCGCGAGGAACGCGGCCGACAGAACGGTGCCGCTCGCGGGCGCGTCCTGCACCATGAGCGGAATACCGACGGCGTCCGATACACGCGCATAGAACTCGTAGATCTGTGCCTCCGGTACACGGAACGTTGCGCCGTGATACGGTGGCATCAACATCAACATCGATGCACCCATCTCCTGCGCGAGACGGCTGCGTTCCGCACAGGTACGGCTGCTGTAGTGCGTCGTCGTGACTATCACCGGTACGCGGCCCGCCACGTGTTCGAGGATCGTACGTGTGAGGAGGTCGCGCTCGTCGTCAGACAGCGCGAACTGCTCGGAGAAATTCGCGAGGATGCACAAACCGTCCGAGCCCGCGTCGATCATGAAATCGACCGCGCGCTTCTGGCTGGCCAGATCGAGCGCACCGGATTCGGCGAAGGTCGTCGGCACGACCGGAAAAATGCCCTGATAGCGCGGGGAATGGTGTGCGGTCATGGAGGTCATCGGATCAATGCGAGTGGCGCGGCACGGCGGCGCCGCGCATGCCTACCAGGAAGTCGAGATCGCAGCCCTCGTCGGCCTGCAGCACGTGGTCGACGTAGAGCTTCTGGTAGCCGCCCAGGCTCTGCGGTGCGGAAGGTGCCAGCGACTTCATGCGGCGGTCCACTTCGTCGCTATCGACATCGAGATGCAGCAATCCCTTCTCACAGTCGAGCTCGATCCAGTCGCCGTCGCGCACCGCGGCAAGCGGTCCACCCGCCGCGGCTTCGGGGGCGACATGCAGCACGACGGTGCCGTATGCGGTTCCGCTCATGCGCGCATCGGAGATGCGCACCATGTCCTTCACGCCCTGGCGCAGCAGCTTCGGAGGCAGCCCCATGTTGCCGACCTCGGCCATGCCCGGATAACCCTTCGGGCCGCAGTTCTTCATCACGAGTACCGAATTCGCGTCGACGTCGAGCGTTTCGTCGACGATGCGCTCCTTGTAGTGCTCCAGGTTCTCGAACACCACCGCGCGACCGCGATGCTTGAGCAACGCGGGCGTCGCCGCCGATGGTTTCAGCACCGCACCGCGCGGCGCAAGATTGCCGCGCAGCACGCGGATGCCGCCATCGGCGATCAGCGGCCGGTCTAGCGGACGGATCACTTCGTCGTTGAAGCTGGGGGCATCCTTCACGTTGTCCCATAGCGTCTGGCCGTTCACCGTGAGTGCGTCCGGATGCGGCAGCAGCTTCGCCTCGCCGAGCCGGCGCAACACGGCAGGCAAGCCGCCCGCGTAATAGAACTCTTCCATCAGGTAACGGCCGGACGGCATCAGATCGACGATGGTCGGCGTATCGCGGCCGAGGTGAGTCCAGTCCTCGAGTTCGAGCGGCACACCGATGCGACCGGCAATCGCCTTCAGATGAATCACCGCATTCGTCGAACCACCGATGGCCGCATTCGTGCGGATCGCATTCTCGAACGCGGCGCGCGTCAGCACCTTCGACAGCGTGAGCCCGTCCTTCGCCATCTGCACGATGCGCAGCCCCGACATGTGCGCGAGCACGTAGCGTCGTGCATCCACGGCGGGAATCGCAGCGTTGTGCGGCAACGTCGTGCCGAGCGCTTCCGCCATACACGCCATCGTCGACGCGGTGCCCATCGTGTTGCAGGTGCCGGCCGAACGCGACATGCCGGCCTCGGCGGACAGAAAGTGATGCAGATCGATCTCGCCGGCCTTCAGCGACTCGTGCAGTTGCCACACTGCCGTGCCCGAACCGATGTCCTTGCCGTCGAGCTTGCCGTTCAGCATCGGACCGCCGCTCACGACGATCGCCGGCACATCGCAGCTCGCCGCGCCCATCAGCAGTGCGGGCGTGGTCTTGTCGCAACCGGCGAGCAGCACCACGGCATCGACTGGATTGCCGCGTATTGCTTCCTCCACGTCCATCGATGCGAGATTGCGCGTAAGCATCGCGGTCGGCCGCAGATTCGATTCGCCATTAGAGAAAACGGGGAACTCCACCGGAAAGCCTCCCGCTTCGTAAACACCGCGTTTAACGTGCTCCGCAAGCTTGCGGAAATGCGCGTTACACGGCGTCAGTTCCGACCACGTGTTGCAGATTCCGACGATCGGGCGGCCATCGAATTCATGATCGGGAATGCCCTGATTTTTCATCCAGCTTCGATACATGAAGCCGTTTTTGTCCGCGGTTCCGAACCATTGGGTGGACCGCAGTTTGGGTTTCGATTCCGGCATGGGTTCTTTTTGAATGAGGGTCCGGCGGGGGCAAGGACGCAAGCAGTGTAGGAGTTGCCTCGATACCAATCCAATGAAAATTCCGGCAGTATCGATATCCATTCCGGCATTGATATAAACCCTATGAACACCCCGCCGCCGTGGTACATCCGCACGAGACTCAAGCCTCGTCAGTTGCTGCTGCTTGTCGAGATCGCGGAACTTGGCAACGTTCATCGCGCGGCCGACGCGCTCAACATGACGCAGCCCGCCGCCTCCAAACTGCTGCGCGAGCTGGAAGAAACGCTGGGGGTGGAATTGTTCGAACGGCTGCCGCGCGACATGCGGCCGACTGTCTATGGCGAGGTGATGATTCGACACGCGCGAGCGGTGCTGAACAGCCTCGACCAGGCTCACGAGGAAGTGCTGGCGGTGCGCACCGGCGACCTAGGCCACGTTGCAGTGGGGGCGATCACATCGCCGGCGACGCGCGTGCTGCCGTCCGCCGTTGCGCAGTTAAAACGCAGGCATCCCGGCCTGCGGATCGCACTGGAAGTCGAAAACAGCAACGTGATGCTGGAGCGGCTCGCGCAGGACAAGCTCGATCTGGTGGTGGGTCGGTTATCCGCCGAACACGACAAGCTGGCGCTGCATTACGAGCCGCTTGCTAGCGAGCCGGTTTGTGCGGTGGCGCGACCGGACCATCCGCTTGTTAGTGCGCGCGGTTTGACGTTGCGCGATGTCGAGCCGGCCACGTGGATCGTGCCGCCCGCCGGCACGGTGTTGCGCCACCGGTTTGAGCTTATGTTCCAGCGGGACAGTCTCGTGCCGCCGACCAACATCGTCGAGACGAGCGCATTGCTCGTTCTCACGCGGTTGCTCGCGGAAAGCGACATGCTCGCGGTACTGGCCACCGACGTCGCGCAGTACTACGCCTCATACAACATGGTGGCGATCCTGCCGCTCGAGTTGCCATGCCACATGGACGACTTCGGCATCATCACGCGCACGGACCGGCCGCTGTCACCGGCGGGTCTGCTGATGGCCGAGGCGCTGCGCACAGCAGGGAGTCTGCTGTATGCGCAGGGTCCGCGACGGTGATGGCTTACGCGCGCGCTATCCAGCGACGACCGCCGATGCGTCCTCGCAGGTGTAGCCCAATGCTTCGGCAACCTCCGGACACGTCACCTTGCCGAACGCGACGTTCAGCCCGCGACGCAGATGTTCGTCATCGGTGAGCGCCTTGCGCCAGCCGTGGTCGGCAATGTGCAGCACGAACGGTAACGTTGCGTTATTCAGCGCATAGGTGGACGTGCGTGGCACACCGCCCGGCATGTTCGCGACACAGTAGTGCACGACGTCGCCGACTTTATACGTGGGATCGGCGTGAGTCGTAGGCTTCGCCGTTTCGCAGCAGCCGCCCTGGTCGATTGCCACATCGACGATCACGGAGCCCGGGCTCATTGCATCGACCATCTTGCGCGTAACGAGTTTGGGCGCAGCCGCGCCGGGTACGAGCACACCGCCGATCACGAGGTCCGCATCCAGCACGTGTTGTTCGATGTTGTCCTGATTCGAATACACCGTGATCACGCGTGCGCCCAGCAGCCGGTCCATGCGTCGCAACGCATCGACATTGCGATCGATCACGACGACCTGCGCACCGGTGCCCACTGCCATCTGCGCGGCATTGGTGCCCACCACACCGGCACCAAGGATCACGATCTTCGCGGAGGGCACACCTGCCACACCACCGAGCAGGACACCCTTGCCGCCGTGCGCGCGTTCCAGACAGAACGCACCCGCTTGAATCGACATACGCCCTGCGACCTCGGACATCGGCGCGAGCAGAGGCAATCCGCCGCCGCGTTGCGTGACGGTTTCGTAGGCAATACAGACCGCGTTGCTTTTGATGAGATCGGCGCACTGTTCGGGGTCAGGCGCGAGGTGCAGATAGGTGAAGAGAATCTGTCCGCGGCGCAGCAGCGCGCGCTCGGGCGCTTGCGGTTCTTTCACCTTGACGATCATGTCGGCAGCGGCAAATACCGCTTCAGCGTTCGGTACTACTCGTGCGCCCGCTGCCCGGTACGCGTCGTCGGTTGCACCGATGCCGGCGCCCGCGCCTGTCTCGACGTCCACGGTGTGTCCATGCGCGACGATCTCGCGCACGGAAGGTGGCGTTAGACCCACGCGATACTCGTGATTCTTGATCTCCTTCGGAACGCCTATATGCATATTGCCTCCTGGATGGGACTGCATCTCTGCCGCGAAACAAGCTGATGCGTCAGACGCTCAGCAAAATCGGCTAGCGTTGGCCAGGGAGGCAACGACGACGCTAACGCACGCAGGCGAGATCACAGGAAACGATCGGCGCCGGAGGGAAATGCATGCGGAGAATCTAGCGTGACGTAGATGCCATGTCCGGCTTCTAGTAGTGGTTTGCACAATACTATCGACGGCATGGCAGTAGTTGTTAATGTAATTGTGGTTGGTTTTGGTTGAAACGCCTGAAGAAGGCGATATGCATTTTTTACGTTGCGGCGCAATATCGCGGGTCGTCTGCGACTATGGCCCCACGCTATTCCCGATGTTGTCCTCGCAATCCTTCCAGAGCCGCAAAGGGTCGCGATGCTGCGGATAGTGTGCGTCAAGCCATGTCGACAATCTCGGCCGATCTGGATGGTTCGTGCCGGTTTGCGCAGACCAGGTCGACGACCGCTCAAGAATCTCTCCACTCTCGCGATCGCGTACCAGCACGCTGCCGAGTCCACTCGTACTGTTCGACTGTGACTCCACCGCGTAACGCGGCAGAATCCTCAGTTCGGCGTCCTCTGCCCATCCGTATACGGCGCGCACAACGCCGGCTGGATCGCGCAGTTCGATGGGACCGCTTGCGGGACGAACCGCCGTCCATCCCTCTGGAAAGTCGACGACGATCTCGTTCTTGCCTTCCCTCATCCATTTGACGCGCCACGCGCGCCGCATGGCTTCGCGCACGCTGGACACGGACTCGTAGCCAGAAGGCAACTCGATCGCAGCAGGCAGCGTAATGAGGTTGTCTTTCCAGAGCTTCGATTCTTCATCGATGCGCTCTACTTTTTCGAACGCCCCGTCTTCGAACGGGTTCGCCGAACGGCTTTGTGGTGTGGTGCTCGTCTGCGGCAGTCCCTCGAAAAGACGCTCGGCGTCCTGACGAGTGCGCTTGGGTTTTGCGTTTTTCATTGAATGTTCCGCTGAAAAAGGCGCTCTCGCGAACACCTGATCTACACTTGATTTCGGCCACCGGATCTTGAGTCTGAAGAACCGGCAACATTTCACGCGGAGGAGGAATGATGATTGCTCTGCGTAAAATCCTGCGCCAGGCAGCGGCCCCGTGCGAGAGTGTATTCCCGAGGACGCCGCTTTACGAGGAGTAGACGAAGGTCTCACCCTACACGATCCACATCAAGGTACCGAGAGGCGGCCACTTCGCTGTGTGGGGACAGCCGGCGTCGATGCTGGCCGATCTGCGAACCCTTATCGAGACGATCCTCCATGAATGAGCTTCCGCTAAAACGCATCGAAACCGGGACCTTGCTGATCGCTTATGTCGAACAGGGTCCCACCGATGGCTGGCCGGTGATCCTGTCGCACGGATTTCCCTATGACGTTCACGCTTTCGACGAGGTCGCGCCGGTTCTTGCCGAGGCAGGAGCCCGCGTCATCGCTCCCTACACGCGCGGGTTCGGGCCAACGCGCTTCGTGTCCGATGACATCATGCGGAGCGGTCAGCAGGCCGCTCGCGGCCGCGACATCATCGAGCTTGCCGATGCTCTCGGGCTGGAACGGCCGATCCTGGCCGGTTTCGATTGGGGCGGCAACGCGTCCTGCGTTGCGGCGGCGCTTTGGCCAGAGCGGGTCGGCGGCCTGGTTTCCTACGCGGGCTACGACATCATCGATGTGAGTGCCGGGGGCCGCCCTGCGACGCCATCGATGGAGCGCGTCTGCTGGTATCAGCATCTTTTTCAGAGCGAGCGCGGACGCGAGTGCCTCGCTCGCAATCGACGCGATCTCTGCCGGTTACTGTGGGAGGAATGGTCCCCGGGATGGAACTTCGATCATGCAACGTTCGATCGGACCGCCGCGTCCTTCGACAATCCGGACTTCGTGGATGTCGTCATTCATTGTTATCGCCACGTCTTTGGTTCAGAGGCCGGCGATTCCGCATTGCTGCCGCTCGAACATCGCCTAGGTCAAAAGCCGGTGATAACGGTGCCTACGGTGACGATCGATGGTGCGGTGGATCCTCTCAAGCCCGGCGGGACCGCATCTCACGCCGACAGGTTCATAGCCGCGCACGAACATCGCGTGGTCGATGCGGGGCACAATCTGCCGCAGCAGGAGCCTCGTGCTTTTGCCGATGCGGTGTTGAGGGTTCGGGATTGGTTGGCTTGATCCCGTTGGCCGCCTCGTCGAGGACCCTCCTCGCGGATGCGGAAGGGTCCGACGCACGGTGACTACTGTGCAGTCATTTTCTGGCGTGCCCACGTCACTGCTGCACGCGCCGGCGCGATGCCGGTCGCTTTCACTCGATCAGCCAGTTCCAGCACGCGCGGACTGATCGCGGCGATTTCCGTCAGCACCGCCTGCTCATCTGCGGAACCCAGATATTCGCGCACACAACTGATGATGCCGCCTGCGTTCACAAGAAAATCCGGTGCATAGAAAATATCGCGCTGATGCAGCACATCGCCTTCGGCAAGTGACATCAACTGATTATTCGCACCTCCCGCGATCACCTTGAAGCGGCACTGCGCAGCGACCGCCCTGGTGATCGAACCACCGAGTGCGCACGGCGCGAAGACATCGGCCTCGATATCGACGATCTGTGCTGTTTCCACAACGCGGGCGTTGAACAACTCCCGCGCACGAGTGGTCCTGGTGGCGTCGATGTCCGCCACAATCAGCTGCGCGCCAGCCCGATGCAGGCGCTCGCACAAATCCCAACCGACCGAACCGAGCCCTTGTACGGCGACCGATACGCCATCGAGCGTCTTGCGTCCGAGGGCCACGTCAACTGCCGAAAGCAGTCCGACGAACACGCCATACGCTGTACGAGGCGACGGATTGCCGCCATACACTTCACCCGCGCGTGGAATGCCACTTACATACTGCGTTTCGCTTTGTACCGCGCGCATGTCGTCGGCAGTGGTGCCGACGTCCTCTGCGGTGATGTAGATACCGTTGAGCGATTGAACAAGCCGGCCGAATGCGCGGAATAGTGCAGCGCGATCAAGCGATTCACCGCTTCTGACAATGACGGCCTTACCGCCGCCGAATGGCAGGTCAGCGAGGGCGTTCTTGAAAGCCATACCCTGCGAAAGACGCAATGCATCATTGAGCGCCTCGTGATCCCCTGCGTACTGCCAATAACGGCAACCGCCGAATGAGGGGCCGCGGGCCGTGCTGTAGACCGCGATGATGGCTTGCAAGCCGGAGGGTGCATCTGTGGCGAGCACGATGCGTTCGTGTGCGGATTCACCATTGATACCGAAAAGTGTTTCGGCAGTTGTAGTGCTAAGACGGTCCATCAATATTCCTTCCTTTTGAGTAGGTGTGCGATTGTGTGCAAAGTGATTGCTTTGCAATCGGGTGCCTACTGGCCGGATCGCGGCAGTAGACGAAATCAGGTGAAACGCACGTCATCCTGATTGCGGGATTCTATTCTAGACACTACAAAAAACGAAAAACCCGCTGTAAGCGGGTTGGCGAGTCACTACCGGACTACCCCGGAAGCCAATGTGAATCCCATTGATGTGCCGGATGGGATTCACATTGATGCCGTACTGCGCGAAGCGGACCTACTTCGCTTCGTCCGATGCTTTCGGCAAACCGTCCGGCCCTGCGTAGGTGTAGCTGTCGACCTTCTCGCCCTTGCAGAGGGATTGCAGGTCGCGCGCAACGAACGGCAGTAGATTGCTCAGCGCATAGTTGAGCGTGTCGACGTACTCGGCCTTTGCACCCCACATGTTGGTTTTGTCGCCGTGGGAGCGATAGTATTTCTGTTGCAGTACGCCATTGTGATCAGCGAATTCGGCCTTCACAGCCACCATGCTGAAGATCTTCAGGCCAATCTGCCAGGTGTAGGCGCGCGTCACGCTCGTACGGATCGTCACACCGTCCGCGGCAGGCGGGTTGTCGGCGGAAGCCGCGGAAACCGTGTAGCCGAAGTCCTTCAGGTGTCCTAGACCCTCGGTCATCCAGGGGCCGATGTCGTCAACCAGCAGTGCGCCGCTAACAAACTGACCGATAGTCTCCTTGTTCTGTCGAGCGTCCGAGGTGGGCACAACGTGCACCGCGCACGCGCTGCTAGCGTGGAAGGAAGACATCGTGTCCACCTCGCTGTCGTCAACGTCGTACTTCATGGCGACCCGACCGCCCGATTCGGAGTCGGAGGCGCCGACCTCCGCGGAGAGGACGGTGGTGTTACACAGCAGGGCGGCAGTGAGGCCGACGATCATCGTTGTAGTCTTGTACATATCTATGCACCGAGTCATTGCGGGGTCGTGGAAACGCTGCCCGGGTCAGGCAACGAATAGATCTTCTCGTCAGTACCCAGCAGGATTACCCGTCCGTTACCTGACTTCAGCACCTTGCCCTTGATCTCGCCGTTGCTTGTGCCCGTGTTGAACACGAAGGGCTTAAGATCCTGGCGCTGCTCCGCGGTCATCGAACCTACGTCGATGTCGAGCATCACCATCCGGAGATTTTCCGCGATCGACTCACGCATCACGTCTCGGAAGGCAGTCGCGTTCTGTGCGCTGTTGATGTCCGCGCAGAACTGACCCACTAGAGCCGCAAATTTTCATCGAATTTT
>NZ_JALPRG010000020.1:0-60253 GCF_030464945.1 Paraburkholderia sp. CHISQ3 | reverse complement strand
CACACGATAGTCCATACGCTTCTCAATACCAGGACTTTTGCAGAATTTCCCTAGATCTTGCATTAAGCTTCATGCTCAATCCTTCCCACAGCTCTCCAAAGTCTGCTTCGGCTGACTGCGGCTCAAACAGGAAACTAGCAACGTGACCATTGCGGACGACCTCAGCCTGTTAATGCAGAACCACGACGACGAACCTCAAGCGGCAGCCGCGGCGCTTCACGGGATGGTTGATCAAGATGTACCCGCAGATCAGCTCGGCCGTTTCACATGGCTCGTGGACCACGTGATTGGCGAGAAATTCGGTCACTGGTCCGAGGCTCATGAGTTGATTGAAAAGGCCATTTCGCGGCATACGTCGTTGCCGCAACCTGCGCTTCGCCACGCCGCCGTGGCGGCGCATCTCAGTGGCAATCTGCTTGCCGGCATCGCGCTGGAACGCCGCATGGTCCAGGATCGCATACGCGCAGACCAGGCAACTATCGCGGTGCGCGCGTCCGCTATCAGTTTCTCCATCAGCCCTGCTCGCGCGCTTGAAGCAGCGGTGGCTTTGTCGTCGATTGCCGCAAGCGTCGAGCAGTGGAACGATGCGAGCGGCGTCGACGCTGCGGTTGCTGCAAGCCTGAACAATGCCGTCTCCGCGTTGATCGAGCTGGACGATGAAGCGCTCGGCCATACCGATGTGCGCGCTGCGATGGTTCAAGGGGCAGCAGCCGCGCGGACGCTTTGGCAGCGCGCGGGAACATGGGTCAATCACGAGCGCGCCGATTATTTGTGCGCGCTGGTTTTCAACCGTATCGCCGATTACGCGAACGCGCTCGAAGCAGCTGATCGCGGCCGGCAACTGATCGAGACGAATGGCTCCGAAGACGTCGATCGCGCGTTTCTGCTGCTTGAGTCCGCACGTGCGCTGATCGGTCTTTCGCGCAATGCGGAGGGCGTCGAGCGGCTGCGGCAAGCGGAAGCCATCGCGCACGAATGGGACGATGAGGGGCTGACGAAGTGGTTTAACGACAAAGCGCAACCGGTTCGCGATCTGGCTGGTTGATGGCTGGTTGAATCTCTGCGGCGCTTCCTGGTTTCCTATCGAGAGAGAAGCATGCATCACGACGAACTCCTGCAGATTTCCCGACAGCTTTCACCGACGGATGTCTGCGCAGAACTTCTTGCTCTAAGCGTCGTGGAATACAGCTACTTCCCGGAATCGAGAATCACACTTGAACTCGGTGACGCAGCAGCAAAACTCACCGACACGGGCCGAGGCATGCGCTTGACACCGGATCGCGGCGACACACTTGCGCATGCCGAACGGGCACTTACCGGCTTCTACCCGTGCCCTCCTTCAAGCCCTGAGATCGAGGCGATCCTTCGTGAGCTGGTGTGGGGCGAACAAGGTTCGATCGGGCCGTCTCTGGCCAACTTCGCCTGCCCATCCCTGACGTTCACGAGCATGCGGGGTGGCGAGGTATGGTCGCAGCGCTATAGCTATGGAAAACCTTCGGGCCCGGCTGTAAGGCTGGGCTCGTCGGAAACAACCGGGACTATCATTGATTTCCAAACTGCTGGGGCAATCGATCACACCGCGCTCTCGGTGCTCGCCGATGCGTTGTGTTCCCGTATTCCAGGGCTTGTCATCACGCTCCGCGCCCAGTGAACGCAACAGCGAATTCAACCGCGAGTCTGTGCCCCAACTCACCACCCTGAATCAATCAATCGCCCTACCCGCCGTTTCACGCATGAACGGCAGCGGCAACAACGACACCAGGCTGCAGCCGATCAGATACCACGCAGGCGCCAACGTATTGCCCGACAGCTGGATCAACCACGTCGCGAAGAATTGCGCAAACCCGCCGAAGATCGACACGCCGATGCAGTAGACAATCGACATCCCCGTCGCCCGGATGGCGCGCGGAAAAAGCTCCGGCAACATCACGATGTTCGGTACCGCGGTAAACGCGACCAGCACCGCGAGCCCTGCCACCACGGTGAGCAGCACCGGCACGGTCGGCGTCGCGTTGATCGCCATGAACGCGGGATACACCGCGAGGATCAGCAGCACGCGCGAGATCCACATCACGCGCTTGCGGCCGACGCGATCCGATAGCGCTCCCGCAAACGGCGAGCACACCACCGTGACCGCCGCCGCGGTCCACGCGGCCCACAGCGCGAGCGCCATCGGCAGATGCAGGATGCGGATCGCGTAGGTGGACAGATAGAACAGCACGATGTAGTTCGCGGCGGTGCCACCGATCGTCGTGAGCACACCGCATACGACCGCGGCGGAATGCCCGTTGAAGATCTCCCGCACCGGCTGCTTCATGGTCGCGAGATCCGTCTGCGCCACGCCCGCCGGCGGCAACGGCAACGTTTCGTCGAGATGACGGCGAATATAGATGCCAACCGGCCCCATCGCCATGCCGATCACAAACGGCACGCGCCAACCCCAGCTTTCGAGCGCTTGCGGCGACAGCCATGCCGCAAGCGCCACGCCCAGCAGCGATCCGCACACGGTATTGAGCCCCTGACTCACGAACTGCCAGCTACCGTAGAAGCCGCGCGTGCGATCGCTGCCGTACTCCAGCAACAGCGATGTCGACGCACCGATTTCGCCGCCGAGCGCAAAGCCCTGCACGAGCCGCGCCGCGATCACCAGCAGCGGTGCGGCCACACCGATCGCGGCATACGTCGGCGCGAACGCGATCATCGCGGAACCGAGCGTCATCATCCACAGCGTGGCGCTCATCGCCGCCTTGCGACCGGCCCGGTCCGCGTAGGCGCCGAGCACGATACCGCCCACCGGACGCATGATGAAACCGACACCGAACGAGCCGACGGCCAGCATCAACTGCGCGAGTTCCCCTTCCACCGGGAAGTACAGCTTGCCGATAATCGTCGCGAAGAAGCTGTAGATCGTGAAATCGAAAAACTCGAGGCCGTTGCCGAGTGTGATTGCGGCAATCGCTTTTGCACGGCCCGCGGAGGTCGTCGCGCGGTCATGCGACATGTCGTGCCCGGGCTCCGTCGGCGGTGCGGTTGGTGCGATCGGTGTGGCTGGATAGTTCATCGTTGTCTCCTTCCAGTTGCGACATCCTGCATCGTGGGCATGTTCAGACCAGGAACGATTCGGCGAGCCGCACCCAGTACGCCGCGCCCGTCGCGAGGCACGCGTCGTTGAAGTCGTAACCAGGGTTGTGCACCATGCAGCCGCCCTCGCCATCGCCGTTGCCGATGATCAGATAGCTGCCCGCGCATCGTTCGAGCAGGAACGAGAAGTCTTCGCTGCCGGTCAGCGGCACCATGTCAGGCAAAACGCCGTCGTCGCCGACCCAGTCGAGTGCGACCTGCTTCGCAAAGTTCGTCATCGCCACGTCGTTGACTAGCACCGGATAGCGCCGCTGATAATCGATCTCCGCACGCGCGCCGTATACCGCGGCCTGCGCATGAATCACCTCGGTAATGCGCTGCTGCAACTGGTCGCGTACCTGCGGCTTCAACGCGCGCACCGACAGACGCATCTCGGCACTTTCGGGAATCACGTTCGGCGCTTCGCCCGCATGGATCGCGCCGACCGTGATGATCGCCATGTCGAGCGGCGCGATGTTGCGCGCGACGATAGTCTGTAGCGCGAGCACGATCTGCGCGCACACGACGACCGGGTCGACGGCTTTGTGCGGCACCGCGCCGTGGCCGCCGCGACCGATCACCTTCGCGATCACCGTGTCCGACGAGGCCATAAACGGCCCCGGCAGAAAGCCGAACTTGGCTGTAGGGAAACCGGGCATGTTGTGCATCGCAAAGACCGCATCGCACGGGAAGCGCTCGAACAGACCGTCTTCGAGCATTTTCTTTGCGCCGGCGAGTCCTTCTTCGGCGGGCTGAAAAATCAGGTTCAACGTGCCGTCGAAGGTGCGTTCTTGTGCAAGATGTTTTGCGGCAGCGAGCAGCATTGCCGTATGGCCATCGTGGCCGCACGCGTGCATCTTGCCGGGGATCGTGCTCGCGTACGGCAGACCAGTTTGTTCGTGGATCGGCAGTGCGTCCATATCGGCGCGCAGACCAAGGCGGCGTGAGCCACTGCCTACTTTCAGTTGCCCCACAACACCGGTTTTGCCTAGCCCGCGATGAACGGTATAACCCCACTGCGTGAGACGTTCGGCGACGAGATCGGCGGTGGCGAATTCTTCGTACGCAAGTTCCGGGTGCGCGTGAATCTGCTGCCGCAGAGCGATCATTTCCGCTTCAAGACCGGCAATGCCAGCCGGAATAACCATCGTGTTCATGCTCCTGCCTCCATCCATGTCGGTATCGGGCCAGCATAGCCCCCGATATTTTTGACGGGCAGGCGTAGAATCGTCGCAACGGCAACCTGTGGTTGCCCCCCCCACCCGGCTTTCCGTCGATGAAACTTCACCAGCTCAGCACGCTTGCGGCAATCGCCGACACCGGTAGCCTGCGCGCCGCCGCCCGTTCACTCGATGTTTCGCCGGCAGCCGTCACCAAGGCCGTGCGCGAACTCGAAGCGGATCTGCATGCGCCGCTCGTGATCCGCAATACCAACGGCATTACCTTCACCGAATACGGTCGGGCGCTCGTCGTCCATGCGCGGCTCGTGCTTGGGCAGCTCGCGCGTGCCGAAGCCGAACTCGATGCGATGCGCGGGGCGGCGGCCGGCAAGCTGTCGATCGGCGTGACGCCGTGGGTCGCCTTGACGTTTCTGCCGGCCACTGTGTTGCGCTTTCGCGAGCGCATGCCCGAGGTGCAGCTCGAATTCTTCGAAGGGTTGCTTGCGGTCGTGCAGCCGCGGCTGCGCGACGGCACGCTCGATTTCTCGATCGGCCGGCCGCCGCCCGCGTCGCCGCAATCGGAGTTTCATCACGAGCCGTTGTTTTCGACGCATTCAGCCGTGATCGCGCGGCGTGGCCATCCGCTCGCCAACTGCCGCTCGCTGCTCGAACTCGAAGACGCGGAATGGGTATTGAACTGGGACCCGGCGAGTCGAGAATCGATGGCGGACAACCTGTTTCTGCGGCGCGGCATGCGCGTGCCGCGCACGATCCATCTTGCGCACTCGTTTGCGATTTTGACCGGGTTGATTACTCACACGGACATGCTCAGCATCTGCCCGTGGCCGCTCGTCGAGCTGAGCATGGCGAAGGAAAATCTGTGCGCGTTACCGCTGCGCGAGACTGTCGATGAAACCACGGTCAGCATCACGGCGCGACGCAGTTCGCCGCCGGGGCCGGCTGGCAGGTGTTTTCTCGACTGCCTGCACGAGGTGATCGACGAAGGTGCGCGCTCGCGGGACCCGGATATGCGGCGGTTGTTTCATTCGATTGAGTTGCTGTTGTAGGCTGTCGCAGCGAAAGGAGAATGGAAATGATCGAGATTGAAAAAGGCAGCGGCAACATCTATGCCGACCTTGGCATTCCTGATGCCGAACAAATGTGGGTGAAAGCGCAGCTTGTCACGAAGATCGGCGAGCTCATCAAGGAGCGAAGTTGGACTCAACAGGAAGCGGCCAAAATACTCGGCATGACTCAACCGGAACTATCGAAAGTGTTACGCGGGCAGTTCCGCGGAGTCAGCAAGGCCAAGTTGTTGTTGTAGCCCACCACTAATCCAGATAATCCACAGCCTGTTTGCGCAGCATCGCGCCGAAATCATCGAGCCACTCGATCGACAGTCGCCAGCTCTGCCAGTACAGATCGATGTCGACATGCTTGCCGGGCGCGATCTCGACGAGTTCGCCGCTCGCCAGATAAGGCGCGATCATCCGCTCGGGACACATACCCCACGCAAGCCCGATCACACAGGCGCGCAGAAAACCAGCGACGTTCGGAATCCAGTGCATCGGCGGCTCGATATCTGCCCGCGTGATGCGCCGGATAAAACGCTTCTGCAACTGATCCTTCGGATTGAACTCGACGCTCGGCGCGCTGCGCAACGCGTCGCGACCCACGCCCTCCGCAAAGTAGCGCGCATGAAACGCCGGCGAACAGACCGCGTGGTAACGCATCCTGCCGAGCCGCACCGAGCGGCAGCCCTGCACCGGCTCCGCCTGGGTCGTCACCGCGCCCTGCACGCTGCCATCGCGGATATGCTGCGCAGTGTGGTCCTGATCGTCGATGACGAGATCGAGCAGTACCGATCGTTCGATGCAGAAGTCGGCCACCGCGTCGAGAAACCATGTGCCGACACTGTCGTCGTTGACCCCGATACGCAAGGTCGGCCAGGCGCCTGCCTGTGCACCGGGTAGCGCGGGCATCCGCCCGCCCAGGTCGGCTTCGAGCAACTGCACGCGTTCGGTATGCCGGCACAGCAGCGCGCCCGAAGCCGTCGCGACGCACGGTTGCCCACGCTTCACCAGCACACTGCCCACGCGTTCCTCGAGCAGCTTCACCCGCTGCGACACCGCTGAGGGCGTGACATTCAACGCCTTCGCCGCGCGATCGAACGAACCATGACGCACCACCGCGGCCAGTGCGTCGAGCAGTGCGTAGTCGAGCATTAGCGTTCCTTAATCTGCGTTAGAGAAATTAGCTTTTGTTACTTCTGTCGATGCGACAGACTAGCGCGTCTCCCCACCTTCCGTCTACTGGATCGACTATGTCCTGGCTGGCTTTCTCTCATGGCGCCGCGTTGTGCGCGTCGTTGATCGTGACGATCGGTGCGCAGAACGCGTTCGTGCTCAGACAGGGCATCATGCGTTCGCACATCGGCAAGATCATCGTTGTGTGCATGCTGTCGGATTTCGCGTTGATCGCGGCTGGCGTCGGTGGGGCGTCGGCGCTTGTCGAGCGCTATCCGACATTCGTGCATGCCATGCTGTACGCGGGGCTTGCCTATCTTGCGTGGTTTGGTATTAGCGCTTTACGTCGTGCATGGCGACCGGGACACGTTGGGCTCGACGCAAACGCGGCAAACGCTACGACTACGACTATGACTCCGACTACGACGCGCCAGCAAACCCAGCGCGCCTGGCCGATCGTTCTGACGACGCTCGCGCTTACGTGGCTCAATCCGCACGTGTATCTCGACACATTCCTGTTGATCGGCACCGCTGGCGCGCGTGAGCCGATCGAGGCACGCACGGCGTTTGCGCTCGGCGCGATGGTCGTCAGTGCGGTGTGGTTCGTCGGTGTCGGTTATGGTGCGCGCGCACTTGCACCGCTGTTTCGACGGGCGGGTGCGTGGCGTGTGCTCGACGGTGCGATTGGCAGCATGGTTCTGTTGATTGCTGTTACGCAGTTGCGCTAGACGAGCGCACGTTGCCGCTCCGTCGTAGCGCGCCCGCAAACCGGCAACGCGGGCACTGACGGGTATCTTCTGCATCCTGTTTGTCGAGGACAGGTAGTTTTTCATTCTTCGCGTGTCATATCGCGATGTCACTCAGGCGGTTCGAGTCGCTCCGTTCATGCAGCGCACTCGAACCGCGAGCTTGCCCGCACACACCACGAACGGCAAATCGCAGCGTTCGACACGGCTGGGTACAGCAATTGCTGAGGCATGTCGCGGTCCGGCGAACCACACCCGATGCCGGCCGCCAACCCTAAAACTATTCCAGCCAGCCATCGGCGGGAGGTCTCATGCTTCGATACGCTGCAATCTTCTTCGTCATCGCCATCATCGCCGCGGTATTCGGCTTCGGCGGCATCGCGGCCGGTGCCGCGGAAATCGCCAAAGTCCTGTTCTTCATCTTTGTCGTGATCTTCCTCGTTACCTTGTTGATGGGGGTTATCCGACGTTGATGTGGGTATCGGAGCGACAGCAGCGTGTGCAAGCTCCGATCTGGAACACAGACACAACTCGATCAGTGCGACGCGGCGTCGTGCTCCAGCGCGGCGCCGCCAGATGCACCAATGTTCAACTCTTCGCACAGGAAGTCGTACAGCGTTTGCACAGCCGCCGCCTGCGCGCCGGGCGTCTCGCGCATGAACAGTGCGAAGTCGGCGCTGGGCGGCTCGGGCAGGCGATCGCCACGCCCCAGCACCCGCATCGATTCATGACGGATGTTGCCGTCGAGCAGCACCGACACGCCCAGCCCGGCCTCCACTGCCGACTGCACCGCCGGCAGACTCGTGCTCGTGCAGACGATGCGCCACGCGACACCCGCACGGCGCAGCGCGGTCAACACGCTCTGCTGCCACAGACAACCGCCGCCGAATGCGACGACCGGTAATTCGTCTTCGGCGAATGCATCGAAGCCGCGCGCACCGACCCAGAAAAGCGGCTGGGTCCAGCTGACGAGCGGCACCGCATCGACGAGCGCCGGATCGGCGACGATCACATCGAGCGCGCCTTCGGCAAGCCGCGCCGACATCACGCTGCTCGTATCGACGACGATCTCCAGCGCGACCTGCGGATACGCAACCGAAAAACGCCGCAGCGCGCGCGGCAGACGACCGACCGCGATGTCCTCGAGCATCCCGAGACGCACCGTGCCCGACACCTGCCCCGCGCTCAACGCGCGACGGGCGTCGGCAGAAGCGCCGAGGATCGTATGGGCGTACGGCAACAGCAGATGTCCCGCTTCCGTGAGTCGCACGCCGCGCGGCGAACGATCTAGCAGCCGCTGACCGACTTCGTCTTCCAGCCTGCGCAACTGCATGCTGACTGCCGCCTGGGTCCGCGCGAGACGCGCCGCCGCGGCGCTGACTGCGCCAGTCTCCGCCACTGTCACGAATGCGCGCAGGAGCGCGCTATCAAGGTCTCGCATTATCAACATCCCTGATACGACCATAAGGAATATCAGCTTATCTTAATCAGGTCGGCGCCGATATGATGGGGCGAATGCGCTTTATTGCCGGCGCGCCATATCTTCGCCGCATCTTCGTTGCAGGTTCATCAAAGGTTCCGTCATGGTTGAAGACACACTGGCTTCGCCGCCTTCATCGCACCCGACATTCGCACTCCCAGCACCGCCCACGAGGTCGCGGCGCGCGCTCGGCATGGCTGCCCTGCTCGCCATGCTGTCGATGTCGAGCGTGCAGTTCGGCGCGGCACTGTCGGCCCCCACGATGACCGCGTTCGGCTCGCTCAGCACGACGTGGCTACGGCTTTGCTGGGCCGCTATCGTGCTCGCCGTGCTGGTACGGCCGAAGCTGCGCGGCTACGCGAGCGCACACTGGTTAGCCGCGCTCGCGCTCGGTATCGCGATGGCGGGCATGACGTTGTGCTTCTTTGCCTCGATCGAACGCATTCCGCTGGGGCTTTCTGTC
Organism: Paraburkholderia sp. CHISQ3; assembly: GCF_030464945.1. NCBI lineage: Bacteria > Pseudomonadati > Pseudomonadota > Betaproteobacteria > Burkholderiales > Burkholderiaceae > Paraburkholderia > Paraburkholderia sp. CHISQ3. The sequence goes on along the minus strand of NZ_JALPRG010000020.1, from coordinate 51,038 downwards.
GCGATTGATTTTCTCGGTCCGCTGACCGTCGCGACCGTCGGCGTGCGCCGCTGGCGCGCACTGGTCTGGCCGTTGCTCGCGATTGCCGGTGTGCTGCTGCTCGCGCGCAGCGGTACGGGGTGGATCGGCGGATCGGTGGCGCAGTCGCTTGGCGTACTGCTGGCAGCGGGTGCCGCGCTCGGCTGGGGCAGCTACATCGTGCTGATGAAAAGAACCGGTGCTGCGTTCGAAGGCCTTGAGGGGCTATCGATTTCACTGATCGCGGCCGCGCTCGTCGCGACACCGTTTGGGCTGATAGACAGCGGCAGCCATATTCCGCCGATGCAACTCGCCGCGACGGCCGGCCTTGCCCTGCTCGTTCCGCTACTGCCCTACGCGCTCGAAATGGTCGCGTTGCGGCAGATGCCGGCCGCGGCATTCGGCATCCTGATGAGCGTCGAACCGGCAATCGGCGCGCTCGCGGGGTTCGTCGTGCTGCGGCAACCGATGAGCGTGTTGCAGCTCGTCGGCATGGTGTGCGTCGTGTGCGCGAGCGTTGGGGTGATCGCAACGGCTACGCGCTAACGATTGCGCTAGGCCGCTTTCTGCGCGACGACGTCGGCAACGTCGGCATAGTCCTCGCCATCGACGTCGTAACCGGACGGCTCCCAGCGAATGGCGAGCAGCGTCAGCAGCGAAGTCAACGGAGCCAGTGCGATGACCCAGAAAACCTTGGTACCCAGCGCCGCGGCCAGCACCGGAAACAGAAACAGCGACGCCGTCGAGGCGGTGCGCACGAGCGCCTGGTTGAAGCCGACGCCGATACCGCGCAGCGAGGTCGGATAGCTGAGCGACGCGTAGGTCATCGAATGCGAGCCGGGACCGAAGCCTTGCCCGAACAGATACGCGCCGAGCAGAAGAATGGCTAAGCCGATGTACATCGGCGCGGCCGGCTTGCCGATCGACGCAAGCCCGATCAACGCGACGAACTGCAATGCAACGCCGAGCAACGTCATCTTCCACGCGCCGACACTGTGGGCCGTGCGCACGCCAATCAGACCGCCGACAAACGCAAACAGCAGATTCAATGCAAGCGATGCGACGATCGTCGTGAGCGGTCCCTGCTGCAGAAAACTCGCGATGATCACCGGCAAGCCGAAGATCACCGCGTTATAGCCGAACGACGATGCCGCACCAATCACCGCGGCCAGCACGGTACGCCGACGATAGGTTGCGTTAAACAGCACCGCGTAGTTGCGCCAGGTTGCGGCGCGCGGCGCGCGAACCGGTGTCGCGTCGCGCTCGACCACTGTATCGATGCCATACGTGCGCTTCAGGATGCGCGCCGCGCCCTCGAGGTCGCCTTGATTCGCGGCCCACACCGGCGACTCGCTGATATAGCGGCTGCGAACCGCGATGATGACGAGCGCCGGTACCGCGCCGAACGCCAGCGTCAGTCGCCACAGCCAGCCAAGATGCGCGGGCGGCAATATCGCGTACAGACTGAGGATCAGCAGATAGCAGACGCTCGTGGCCGCGTACCACGCGGGGCACCATGCCGCGACGGCGGCCGCCTTGTTGCCCTTGCCCGACACACGCGAGAATTCCGCGAGAAACGCCATCGCGACCGGCAGATCGAGGCCGACACCGAAGCCCATCAGAAAGCGCGCGCCGCCGAGCACCCAGGCGTTTGGCGCAAGGCCCGCCGCGATCGCTGCGACGACGAAGAACAGCATGTCGGCCATAAACACGCGATATCGTCCGATGCGATCTGTCAGATAACCGCCGAGCGCCGCGCCGAGAATCGCGCCGAACGTAATCGCCGACGCGACGAAACCGACCTGCACGGGACTCAGCGCGAACTGCCGCGCGATGTCCTTGATGCCATAAGCAAGCGACGTCAGATCGTAAGCATCGAGGAACACGCCGCCGAGTGCGATCGCGATGACGATGCGCGCGTGGCTACCCGGTTTCGCACCTGCATTGACGAGACGCGAAACGTCTTGTGCGGAGCGGATGACGGCATGGGGTGACTGGTGTGATGGGTCGGACGCTGCGGCTTCGCGCGCAGACGGGGAAAGCGTGACGGTGGACATGATTCAGCAGGCGCTCGGCGACCGGATAGATTCGAAGATCCGATGCTACCGAGCCGCCCGTGCGCGCCCAAACGATGATTTCGACTATGCAAATCGCGTATTGGCGAGGTGGACGACAGGCGTGGCGTACGGCGGTTTCGCGCGCGCAGTTTCGCCCCGTCGGCGTCGGGGTGGCGCACGATCCAGAGTTTGCTATAATGCGCGTCCACCGGAGAGATGGATGAGCGGTTTAAGTCGCACGCCTGGAAAGCGTGTATAGGTTAATAACCTATCCGGGGTTCGAATCCCCGTCTCTCCGCCAGGATTACCCTTTCAGTACTTTCAAGCAATCCCGTCGAGCCAGGTCGTACAAGGCTCAACGGCGAATCGACAGCTTCTCACGCACGCAGGGAAAATTCCGGAACGCCGATCATGGCGGCGCTCCAGGACAGCTCTGTGACGTCAGCAATCCACGCCTACGTCATCAGTAGTACAGGTACACATCGCTGGGATCCACAGCAAGGTTGTAATTGCACTGCGGCGAAATGGACGAGCTCGCGTAACCGCCCTGCCACGACGGAGACAACACATTGCCGTTGGTGTCCCAGACAGTAACGCCTGAGAACTGCGTCATTGCCTGCGGCGGTAGCTGATCGCAACTGCTCACCCCATACACTTCCAGTGTCCCGCCAAACACCCATTGCAACTCGCCCTGCGGCGCAGTGTTCAAGGTCACGCTCTGACCGTTGGTCGTGTCCTGAGTGACGATGGACCAGGACCCGCAATCATAGACACCCACCCCGCACAGCGAATACATGTCGCCCAGTATCTGATCGCCCGGGGAAACCGAGGCCGGATCGGTATGGGTCGTTGTGCCGGCCGTGCAGCAGTTCCAGCTCGCGATGGTCCAGGCGTTATCGCCAAAGCCGTTAAAGCCAAGCACCGGTTGCAGGATCGACTGTACGTTCGGGGTCTGCTCCAGCCCGGGAAAGAAAAACACTGTCTGCCCCGCGACATTGTTTGGAGTCGACGGTACGGTCCAGCTGGCTTGCAGACGACCGACATTGCTGCCGTTCTGATAGTTGACGCTCTCGATCCAGCCCGTGTACGTCGGTTGCTTCGGACCCGACGCAGCCGCCGATGACAGCGAACCGGCTGCTGTCGGCGCGATGCTATGACCCTGCCGGTCGAAGTGCGCACGACCGCATTTCGCCGCTGAGCGAATGGTCCCGTTGCTCTGACGGATGCTCGCGTCCGCGCGCAAGCTTTCGCCCGCATGAATGGTCTGGACGCAATCGGGTGAGAAGTAACCGTTCGGCGTCACGACGTATTCGAGCGGTACGTTAGCGGGGCGCGACGCCTCGCTTAGCGAGCCTACGGTGGTGAGCTGACGCGTGGGCGCCAAAGGCCCGGCAGCGTGCGACGATGTAAAGACCAGCAAGAGCAACCATGCGGAGACGAACATCCATAGATGCCGGATGGATAACAACTGTTTACTCGGGTTCATTTGACATCCTCTCAGAGTGTGATGGGGACTTTAGCTAACGCACATCTAGCCTGATTTTTCTCAGATACGTGGTGGGCTTCCAAGAGCATTCGAGCCGACAACGTTCGCTTCATTGAGGATGGTTGACACGTATTTTCGCAATGCCCCTGACGCGAAAATTGATGCACGAATACGAACCGTCAGATGCATGCAATAGTACGCATAGCGAAATATGTAGACCGAATGCAGTGTGACCTTTAGCACCACGTCCGCAATTTATATCGCCTCGCCCGTTACAGGGATGCACCGTGGATCGATTGAATGTTTTCTCGTGAAGACTGCAAACGTCGCGCGGGTTATCTGCTGTGTTGAGGCAACCTATGCATTTTCCATCTCATGCTCAGCAGCTAAGATGAGAAACGTCGAGCAACTGAGTGTCAGCGCACTCACTGCTTCAACGCATAACCAAGCAGACGTTCAGCAGCACCGAGCTTTTCGCAATCTGGGGTATTGGACGCAAAGTGCGACTGCATACGCGCGTCATAGCAACGATAAAGCGGAATCGCATTCGGTGCGGACTGTGCGTAGACCCAACCTGCTGTACGAAGCCGCTGATAGGCGTGCGCCTCGCAAAAGCCTTTTTCTGCAAGCAGATGATCGGGATGACCGGGACGCTGACTGACGCAATCTTCGAGTTCCACAGACGCCACTCGGCCTGGTGCAGTCGTCATCAAGTAACCGGACGTAGTTTCGAGTGTGTAGACATTCTCTTTAGCTGGAACCGCCGCCGTTGTCGACCAGCGATCATGTAACGTCGGTGCATACCAGCGCGCGAGCTGCACACCTACATGAGGCCCCGTCACATCGCTGACAGGCGACACAGTCACGTCGCGAAACACAAGGTACTTCTGGTTTCCGTCAGCATCCGGTGGAATATAGGCGTAGACGAGCATCCACCTGTTCGACAACTGATTGCTCCCATTTCCTGCGTCGAGCAGCACCGGATAAAAGATCAGCTCCGATGGTGCGGGTCGTGCCCACTGTCCGGGGTCGACGACTAACAGCGGCTCGGGCAATGGTACAAGCGTCGTGTGGTCGATGGTGAGGAAGAGCCCCAATCCGCCCTTTACCCACCCCGTCAACACGAATTCGTGCCCGGTCGTCCACCACGCCACGCTGACACCCGACCCACCCGCCAGCCGTGTCGCATCGCCACCCAGCCCAGGTTGGTCCCAACTCCCCTGGAAGAACTTCGTCCAGTGCCCCGGACCCGGCTTAGAGACAGGCGAGCGCGCAACGATCAGGCCGCCATCTCTCGGGCGAAAGCAGTAAGCGTAGCGGTATCCATCCTGACCGTTCGCAACAGTGCAATCACCTTCACCGGTGTTTTTGCGTGCAGTGGGAGCATCGGTACCGGTGATGATCTGTCCGAGGTCGTGCCATGTCAGGCCGCCGTCGTTCGAGACGGCCGCTGCCATCGACATGTGGGTCTGCCCGATTGCATAGTCACAGGCAGTTTCCGCATGCACGAAGCCGAGCGTCGTTGCTCGATCGATTTCCGCATGATCCAGCCACCGCCCGCACGAATCGTAGCTTGAAGGTTTGCCCGGCCCCATGACAGTGCGTTCGGGACCACCCATATCGGCCGGATCGCGACCATCGATTGCGCGGGTATCGTTGTGCGCGTCGAAACCGCGAAACTGTCTGTTGGGCAGTGCGATTTCCGTGAAGTGGTTATCGGCCATATTTGCTGCCGGGCCGCGCACTACTCGCGGAACCCCGACACGGATGTTGATACATCGCGTACAGGCGATCTGGTCCGCCGCCATCGCTACAGGTACCGACGACGCAGACTCACTCAGCGTAAGCAGCGCAAATATCAAACCGATCGCGAAAACATGGCGCGTCATAGAACGCGAAGACATATGGCACCTCTCTTCGTGACGTACACAACTCCACTCTGATGAATCGACGATCAGCGTGTAGACCCGGTACGATGGCAGAACTACACACGAAGCATGTGACACGCTTATGCCCAGTCAGGCACGTCAAACGCCTCGCGCAGCATCAACCGTTACGCGCGTCGTGCGATTTCAGGAGCACGTAGTCTCCATCCTCCGACGTGCCCGAGCCGATCTCAGTGAAGCGACATGCGCGGTAAAACGCGAGTGCCGATGTGTTGAGCACGAGACACTTCAACCGGTAGCGCAAGGTTGGCCAACGTGGCAACGCGCGTAGAAGCGCCCTGCCGACTCCTTTGCGATGATGGCTTCGCGCCACGTACAGATGGTGAATGAAGCTATCTTCCTCCCAGACCGAAATGAAGCCGACAGGATGCGACGATTCGTCTTCAGCGATCAGCAGCAATTCACCTTGTGTCTGTTCGTCGAAGTCCTCAAGCGCAAATTTTTCTGGCGCTTGCCATTCAAAAGCCTCACGACGTCCCTGCAAAAATAGTTGCCTCAATGCCGGCCAGTCCTCGGGGATGGCGCGACGAACCTTGATCGTCATTTCGAATAGCCTCGAATCATGCAACCGGGTACGCGCGCTCGGCGGCACTGACAGTTTGCGCGATCAGCGTGGAAATAGTCATCGGCCCTACTCCGCCAGGCACTGGCGTCACAGCAGCGCACCGCTCCATCAAACCGTCGAGATCGATATCGCCGATGCCTCCAGGATGATAGCCGGCGTCAATCACGATCGCGCCGTCGCTGATCCATTCGCTACGAATGAACTTCGGCTTGCCTACCGCACCGACGACGATTTGCGCGCGCCGGATTTCCGCCTCGAGGTTCATGGTTTTCGAATGACATAGCGTTACCGTTGCGTTTGCATTCGACAACATGAACGCCATCGGTTTGCCAAGAATGGGACTGCGTCCAACGACTACAGCGCGCTTGCCCGCGACGTCGATCTCGTAGTGCGCGAGCAAACGCATGATTCCAGCGGGTGTTGCAGATCCGAATGCGGGCTCGCCGAGGGCCATCAAGCCAAAACCGTGACTGGTCACACCATCCACATCCTTGGCAATCGATATCCTGTCGAAGCACAGACGTTCGTCCACATGCGCGGGTACCGGATGCTGGAGCAAGATGCCGTGCACGGTCGGGTCCGCATTGAGCCGGTCGATTTCGGCGAGCACATCGGCCGTCGTTGCACTGGCTGACAACCTGATCGCGCTCGAGTCCATACCGACGCGCCGGCATGCGTTGCCCTTCATCGCGACGTAAGTCGCCGATGCCGGATCGTCGCCCACCAGGATGGTGGCGAGTATGGGTGTCTGGCCGCCATTTCTTGCCTTGAGAGCAGTCACGCGTCCGGACAACTCCTTTTCATACGAGGCGGCGACCGTCTTGCCGTCGAGTAGCAGGCTCATCGGTTTTCTCCCTGCATGACTGCGGGCACGCGTGTCCACCAACGTGGAACACTTGCGTGCCAGGCTGAGTAAAGTGGAAACGAATGCCGATGTGCCTGATCCGGCACGGGCGGTAGAACGAGAATGGATGTGTGTGCAAGCATCGTCGGATGTCCCGGTGAGAACGATCAAGATGCCCAGGCGAACGGCGTTGCGGCGTCTACGCTTCCCGATGGCGATCCATCTTCGTTCTTCGCCAGTCACGTAGAGGCGCCATTTTACTTCAGTCTCTGCGACGCAAGGTGTGCGTCATTCAAACGCGCACAAGACCGGAGGTCGCGCGCGGCGCATTCGTCGTGCCGAACAGCGCGATTGCTGTGCGTTGAGGGTCGAGCTTCATGCTCTCGCTCGCAGCACCTGCGATCAATGCGTCGAGCGCCATGGTCGGCTTCAGGTCGCGCGACTGATAGAGATCGGCAGGCCGCAGTCCGGGCCAGTCGGCGAGCACGCGCCCGCCTGTGACACTGCCGCCCAGCAACATCGCCACCGATCCCGTGCCGTGATCGGTGCCGCCGGTACCGTTTGCCGCAGCGGTACGCCCGAACTCGGTTGCGACCAGCACAGTCGTGTCGTCCCAGTGCGTGCCCAGCCCATCGCGCAGCGCGGCGAGCATCGTATCGAGCGCCTTGAGTTGCGCGGCAAGACGAGGCGTCTGCGCGCTGTGCGTGTCCCAGCCGCCGGTCTCGATCATCGCGATGCGCGGACCGTCTTCGCGCGACAGAAAACCCGCTGCGAGCCGGCCGACGCTTGCGGGGTCCTGACGCGCACCGGCATCGCTCGCAAGGCCGCGTGCAGTCATCGCCGATTCCCACAACGGACGCAGTTGCGCGTCCTGCTCGTACAGTTGCGCGACGCGTGTCAGCAGATCGTCGGGCGCAGCTGGCAACGCGGACGGCGCGTAGGACGCGACATCGGCGGGACCTCTCAATGCCATCGGTACGGTCGGCGCAAACGCGATGGCCGTATCGCGTGCGGGCGGCAGCAGTTGAGCAAGCCGGTTCAACCAGCCGTCCTTGACGCTATACGGCGCGTTGCCGCCGGTTTCGAGCACGTTCTGGCCGTCGAAGTGTGACCGATCGCGATACGGCGAAGCCACCGCGTGAACGAAGAGCGCCTGCTGCGCGGTGTACATCTTCGCGGTTTCCACCAGCGACGGGTGCAGCGCAAACGTACCGTCGAGTTTGATCGCTGCTGCTGGATCGATGGCAAGCGCGCCACGCAGCGTCGCGTACGCCGGCTCCGCATACGGCACGACGATGTTGAGGCCATCGGCCGCGCCGCGCTGGATCACGAAGACGAAGCGCCGCTCGGTACGCGCACTCGCGAACGCGATGTGCGGCGACACGAGGATCGCGCCCGCACCTGCGGCAGCACAACGGATGAAACTACGGCGCGACATCATGATCGTTCTCCTTTCTCATCTGCGCTGAAAGTCAGGCGACACCAGAAGCAGTGCGAGCGCGGTGGACGTACTTTCCGCTCGCGCCACGGCGCTTCGGGTGGCCTCGCTGATCGAGCCCGGCAGCAGCATGTCGCCGAGCGTGTTGGGGTCGAGTGTGTCGCCGGTGCGCGCAGCGAGTCGCTGCGCGAGTTCGACACGGCGCACCAGCGCGTCGGGCGCGGCCCAGCTCGCGGCGATGTCGTCGTAGCCGGCGGGCGATCCGGGACGCCATACCGGCTCGCCGAGCTGCGCGAGAAGAGGCGCGGCCTGCAGATTACCGGTGTCGCGCCAGCCTAAGCCGCGTAGTGACGATACGGCCCATTCCCAAGGTGTTTTGAACTTCGTCGGCGCGGGTGACCACGCTTCCGGTGTATCGAGCAACGCGCGATACACGGTCGGCAGATCGCCGCCGCTGCGCTCGAATGCGTTCGCAAGATGCGTCACCACGTGAGGCGGCGGCGTGTCCGCGACGAAGTGACAGGCGAGCTTGCCGGCGATGTGCATTGCACACGCGTGCGAACCCGCGAGGTCTTTGAGAATGGCCTGAGCCTGGTCTTCACCCGGTTCGTCGTAGCGTCGACCGAGTACGACGCGCGGTCCGGGTTCGTGCAACGCTGCGCGGAATATGAAACTGCCAGGCGGTGCTGCATCCGGACGCGGCCCTCGCGCGGTGGCGATGCTCCAGCCAGTGAGTGCGCGCGCAAATTCCGTGACGTCCGCCTGGGTGTAGCCGCTGCGCACGCCTAGCGTGTGCAGTTCCATGATCTCGCGTGCAAGGTTTTCGTTCAGACCGCGTTTATGTTCGGGGTCGCGCTGCTCCGCGCGCATCGCGGCGGTGCTGTCGGGGCCAATTGAGCGTGTCTGATCGAGGAAGAGCTGCATCGCGGGATGACGCTCAACCGCTATCAGCATGTCCTCGAAGCGGCCCAGTACATGCGGGCGGATCGCTTCGACTTCGAATGCGCCGGCAAATTCGGCGACCTGGCCTTTATCCACCGATACGGCGAAGTGGTTCGACCAGAAATGTACGAGGCGTTCGATGAACGGGGTCGGCGTGGTCAGTGCGCTTGAGATGCGTGCGGTTACGGCGTCGCGGTAAGTGGTTCGGGCTTCGACGCGCAGCATCTTGGCTAGTGAGCGGCGGGCGGTTTGTGTGGCGCTTGCAGCTGTCGCGGCGTCTGTTGGCTGCTGCTGCGCGGGTGCGGTGAATTGCTGGCGTTGCTGGGCGGCGTCGGTGGCTAGCGTGACGCTCGTCGGTTGGTTCGCCCATGCGGACGGCAGCGGCTGGTATGCGTCGAACTGCGCAGCGAGCCACGCATGTGGGTCGCTCGGCGCAGTGTCTTCCGGGCGGGCGCCAAGTCCGAACCGGTTCAGCGCGATTGCCGCAGGGGTCAGGGTCATGACGGGTCCTTCCGGGGTGCGTGTTGGGGTTAAACGCGCGGTGGGAGGATTTCCGTCGGTGCGGGCGGGTTTTTGTGAAGGGATTCGGTTTGGTGACTATCGGGTGCTCAAGCTTTTCGAGTACCTTGACCCGATGGCGTAGTTATCCAGCATCAATCTTCAGACGTTGCTAGACGCCTTTCACATATTCAGTAAGATGCACCCAAAATTCACTATCAAAGATACTTTCCTTGTCCAAATTGAGGATTTCCCCAATTTTCAAATAGATGTTCATGTCAATGTCAGACGGGTTGAAATGAACTTTCATCAGCTCGATAAATAATCCCTCGTAGGCCATCTCGTATTCATCGTGCGCAATAAAATGCTCCACTGAATCGAGGGTTTCACCATCCAGCACGTCTTTGTACCTATCGAGAACGGATAGAAGCTTCTCCTTGACAAGAACGTAATCAATCTCACTATCTTTCATAAATTCCTCATGGCGGATTGGGGGGTACGTTGATCGGATATGCGGTCGATATCTTCCCGGCATTGGTAGGATGCGTCGGAGGATAAAAATCTACTCGTATATCAACTCCGTCCCGAGTGCCTATTGCGTAAGGAGAATTCCATTTCCCAACACCGAAAGTAGAGTTCGGATCAGTAGCGACATCCGACGCATGCGTCAAAATATCATCCTCACTCCAATGAGAGGGGAACTCCGTCTTTCCAGGTTTTCCCGCACCATACTTGTGGCGATTGAGAATGTGCTCCTTTCTGTTCTCAGTAAGATCACACGACAATCCCCACGGATCGATCCAGTTGAGGGGATTTGGCGCGTACTGGTACTGATTAAGCCCGCCCGCCAGTCCAATCGGATCAGGCGTGATAAACCGCCCTGCATCCGGATCATAGTATCTAAACGTGCTGTAGCAAAACCCTGTCTCCAGGTCCTCATACTGTCCTTGCAATCGCAACGTCTGCGGCAGCGGCTGCATCACGTCGCCCACAGGATTGGCCTGAAACTCCTGCGCATACTCCTGCAACACCGTGTTCCCCCACGCTCGATAGCGTGTTCTCCATACGACCTGCCCTTCGGTGCTCGTCAACTCCTCAGGCGCGCCACTCGTGTTCGTATGGAAATAGTAGATCCTGGCACCGGGTTTCGCCTCGACCTGCGGCTCGCCTCTTTCTCCCTCGTGGTAAAGACGCCATAGCCAATGGCTGTCGTCGTTGACCGCATCGATCCGCGCCAGCGGCACGTAGCCGTCGCCATCGTACAGATATGTCACGGTTTGATGTCCGCGCCGCTCCTGCACGAGACGCATGCCATCCCAGACAAAACGTGTCGTTCCAAACGTATCGCGCTTTGCGGTCCGTCGGCCGAGGACGTCATAGCTGAAGCGTACGGTCTGTTCCGCTCCACGCCGTTGCGTACTCACCTCGACAAGCTGATGCTCCGTGTTGTACTTCAGATGTTGTACGGTGTGACCGCCCGTCAATTTCTCGATGAGTCGTCCGTGCGCATCATAGCGATATCGTCGATCGCCGCTCATTAGCAGACGGTTGCCCTCCACACGGGCGGGTTGCCCGTGTGGTCGCAGATTCGATGCAGCATCGTATGCAAACTGCTCAGCCAGAACGCCGGGCGCACCTGTCTGCGCACTACCGGACATGACACTGCTCTCGAGTAGTCGTCCGGCCGGATCGTAACGATAGGCCAGGTCACCACTCAACGGGTCAATACGGCCGGTCAATTCGCCACTTCGGTCATATGCGAACGCCTTTCGTAACGCATCCTGGTGAGATCCGAACGCCGCCCATGAGCCGGGTGCATGCTGCGCATCGCCGATCCATTGAGCTACCTTCCGCGACAGACTGTCATACGCCATTGCCAGCGTTTGCTTTCCTTGCGTCCGGCTTACCTCTCGATGCAGTTGATCGCGCTCGAAATCGCAGACCGTTTCACCATTCGAACTGATCTGATGCAAATGACCACTGCCGTAATACAGCCAGTCAACTGCCCGACCATTCGGCAACGTTGTGCCGGTACGGTTGCCCAACGCATCGTGTTCGTGAGCGAGCTCGGTAATCGTGGTTTGCCCATCCTCGTCGATTGCTTCCACCGTTTCGCCCACAAGCCGGTCTAACCCGTCGTAGGTGAACGTCACCGTATCCACCGGATGGCCATCGAGATGCGTGCGAGCGACACCCTTCACGCGTCCAGTCTCGTCGTAGGTATATGTGGTCACGGTCTCCGGCGTACGCTTCGCTGTCAGGCGTCCCAGCGCATCGCGTTCAAGCTCGATCGTAATCTGCTCGGACGTGCCGGCCGCTTGCCTCACAACTACTGGAATACCCTTTGCATCGCGCTGGTACTCCACGCGTACACCGTCCGGCGCAATCTGTTCGACGAGACGATCAGCCTCGTCGTAAGAGAACCGGTAACTGTCGCGCAACTCGTTACGAAGCGTGCGCAGGTTCCCTGCCGCGTCGTACTCGAGGTTGACCTGATGACCGTTCGCGTCGGTCCTCGACACCACGCGTCCCGTCGAATCGAACGCGTACGCAGTGGTATGCCCGCTTCCATCGGTAAAGGACGCCAACTCATCGGTCGCCGCCCAGCGGTGGCGCTGCTCGCTTCCATCTGGACCGAGCACGTCGACCACACGGTCTCGGCCGTCGAATCGATAACGCGTCGTGTTGCCCAACGCATCGGTCAGCGCGCTCATCCGGCCACGTGCGTCGTATTCGGCGTGTGTCGTGATGCCCGAACAATCCGTGCGCGCAATCATCCGCTGATGTCGATCCCACCCAAACTGCACGATCCCGCCGCGCGCATCCACGATCGCCACCGGACGGCCGTAGCGATTGAGTCTAAATTCCGTACGTTGTCCAAGCGGATCGATCCCGGCAACTACATTGCCGCGCATGTCGAACTCGAACTGCCATTGCCGTCCATCCGCCAGGGTCTTCTTTTCCAGATCCATCCATAGCGGATGCCACGTGAACCGCGTCGTCTGATCGAGCGCATTGGTCAGCTCAGTAGGCAGCCCGCGCTCATCGTCATAACGCAGCCGCGTCGTAGCACCGTTCGGTTCCGTAAATCCGGCCAGCCCACGCTCCGCATTCCAGTCGAAGCGCCAGGTGTGTCCAATCGCATTGGTATGCGCAGTCACCAGGTAATCCGCGTTCCACTCGCACTGCTGGGTGCGGCCAAGATGATCGGTTACCCGTGTCGTCTGCTGCACAAAGTCGTACGTGAACCGATAGCGCTCACCATCATCCGTCCAGTGTTCGACGACACGCGCCTCCTTGTCGATCAGACCACTTTCTTCCGCCAGCTCTTCACGGTCGAACTCTTCCCACGCGTAATACGCTGTCTTTCCACCCGGTAACCGGTGCATGGTCATACGACCCGCCGCGTCGTAATCGAAGCGCCGCCGCTCGCAGCCTTCACCATCGGACACGCTCGCAAGCTGCCCACGCTCAGAATACGTGTAGCTCACGAGGCACTCAGTCGTGCCACCCGCATGCAACATCACACGCGACATCCGCCCCTGATGCAGTCCGTCGTATTCGATCTGCACGCGATGGCCTGCGATCGTCGTCAGTTCGTTCAGACGGCCTTGTCCGTCGTAGTAAAAGTACAGCCGGTTCGCGTTGCGATCCTCGAACACAACGGGACTCAGTATCTGCACAGGCACATCCGGTTGCGGCATACCGAAATCGAAACAGGTACCGTCAGCCTGCTCGATCATCCAGTGGCCGCCGTCGGTACACGCGAACGTCAGCCCTTCGCTCCGGTTGAAATACTTTTGCCCCGGTTGCAGATCCGGAACCGGCGTACGTCGTCCTTGCGCGTCGATCCACAGATGCGGATGTTCTTTTCCCACCCCCAGTTGCAGTTCAACCGCATACGGCAAGTTCCACCCACGACCAAGCGGCCGCTCCGTACGTGGATCGAGACTGGAATAGAACCGCTGCCACACAATCGGCACCGGCGCGTCCAGCACAAAATCCAGATCTTCATTGCCGTCGAGGATCTTCGCGCCCGTCGGCATATGCACCGGATTCCCCATCCGCCCCGACATCGCCGCACCGACGAGCTTGTCGGCCGCCACGTTGATCGCGAAGTTCATCCCGAAGCAGGCGAGCTTGCTGAGCAGCGATCCTTCGCCCTTCAACGCCTGGCATATCGCAATCGCCAGCCCCGCATATTTCGCAATCGTCGCGAGCCACGGTGGCATCTCGCTCGTCACCTCACGCACGCGCAACCGCTCGCCGCCTATGCTGACGTTAGTCGACCCGGTGTTGATCTTGCCTTCACAGGTTGTCGAATCCTTGATCCGCGACGCCGGCCTGCCATTGATAAAAACGCTCGCCGATCCCTCGGCCAGATACTCGCCCTTCGGCGTCGGATGGTTCTGGCACGCCACCATGTCCTGATCGACCGGCGTGAACATATCGGCGATGGATTGAGGTTCGACACCTGGCGGCAGCGGCGGCGCCGGCACGCCTGCGGCACGTGCAGCGCCGAGGCTGTTCACGAAAACATCGGTGGACCCCGTAGCAATGCTGCCCTTCACGTTGCCAGGAATCAGGCTGTCGATCAGCTCCCCCGCTTTCTCCGATAGATAACCTTCCAGAGAGTCCGACCCGGTCGCTTCCTTCGTGATGTCATTGACGACATGGGAAATCACCGCGCCCACAACCGCGGTAAGTATCACGGCCCCCAGCCCGCCCGTTCCGACAATAAACGCCGCAGCCGCGCCAATGGCGAGACCGACCAGCAAGCCGGCACCGACAGTAGCCACGACTTTGAGCAACTGCCCCAGCAGCGAAGTGTGAGTGAAGGTGTCCTGCACCCGGGCGGCAGCGAGGAGTGACATGGTGAGATCAGTCCGAGTTCATCGTTGGAGAAAGCCAGCCAACATTTGCGTGCAACGCGCGTTTGTCAGACTCGCGGATACGCGGCGCCCATTAACCGTTCGCGCTATAGCTTGCGAGCAGTTGCTGCCAGGCCTCGCGATGCGCATCCGTCAGCGGCGTCTGGCTCGATAGCGTAATGACGAGCAGCCTCGGTGCATCGATCACGGTCATCGCCTGGATCTGGTGAAACGTCGAGCCCGATTGACGAAACGTGCTTTCCAGTTCCAGCGCCGGCGAACCCGGCGTACCGATTTCAACCTGTCGGCGTGCGATCTCCTTGAAAGCGGTGACGTGACGTGTCATCAATCCGATCTGCCGTTGCATACATCGGCTCAGGTCCTCGCCACCAATCAACTGATCGCGACTCACTACGATCTGGAAGGTACCGTGCGTTTCCGGATGAGTCAGCGTCAACACGTTGACCGTACGATCGTCATTCAGCGAAGGAATGTCGAAACTGCATTCTTGAGTGAGATATTTCATGACTTTGGTCGGGAATTAAGGAGCGGCGCTCAGGTATCAATGCTCTACGGATTCAGATCGATCTTCTTGCCCTGCATCAGGAAGTATTCCGATGCGTGCTCGACGATCTGCACACCCTCGAGTCTGATGACGCCGTCCTTGGTCATCGTGATACTCGACTTGCCGCACTGGATCACCACCTGCTCGGTAACGTTCAACAGATAGTTTCCCGCGGGAATGGGCGGCGGCGGCGCATCGCCGGCCGGCAATCCACCGACCGTGACCGAGAACCCGTTGCCGACGCAAACCGTCTGGTCGTTGCCGGTATTGGACACATGGTCATGCTTGACGTTGAGCGTGTGATCGTTGCCGACAGCCCAACGATGGTCGTGAGTGACGATGTGCATCTCATCGTTCTCCACCTCCGTCCGCATATCCCTCTCGGCCTGCAGCCAGAGTTCTTCCTCACCCTGCTTGTCCTCGAACCGGATCGCATTCGCGTTCCCGGAACCGCCCTTCATCGAGCGCGACAACATCCCGCTCTGCGTCGCGTTATCGGGCAGCTTCCACGGCGGCATGTTCTGCGAATTAAACACGCTCGAGATCACGATCGGCCGATCGGGATTCCCATCCAGAAACGACACGATCACCTCATCTCCAACCCGCGGAATCTGGATCGCGCCAAAGCCGCCACTCGCCCACGGCTGCCCCACCCGAATCCAGCACGAGCTGCGCTGATCGCGCTGCCCAAGCCGGTCCCAGTGGAACTGCAGCTTCACGCGGCCCATCGCGTCCGTATAAATCTCTTCGCCCTTCGGCCCGACCACGATCGCCGTCTGCGGCCCGGCGATCATCGGCCGTGGCGCCGCCAATGTCGGTCTGAACGGAATCTTCTTGCGAATGCACACGAAGCTGTTCGAATACGTCGCGGTACCGTCGTGCGACTGATAGTTGTTCGTACCGTGGTGGCTCACCGACAGAATCAGGAACTGGTTGTCGTCCTGATCCGACGAGTCATGATCGTAGTGGCCGGTCAGTTCGAAATATCGTCCCGGTGCGAGCGTGCGGCAATTGCTCTCGCCGATAAACACTTTCTCCGACGCTTCGAGCGCTTCGAGCCGGAACTTCGTCAGCTCTTCGCCGCGGTCCGTCGAATCGAAACCGTGCAACCCCACGTAGTCGTAGATCTCGTAGCGTTCGGCATCGCCCTGGTTGGTCGTCGTATCCGCCGACACGTAGCGGCGCGCACCGGGTGCCTTGTAGTCGAACGTTTTCATGCTGACGCGGCCCGACTCGAGTTGCCGGTCCGCGCGCCAGCTCGTCACGACGTTCTCGTCGTCGAGCATTTCGCGCGTCGCATAGCGCAGCGACGCCGCGCCGTCGATCGCCTTCGCGCTCTGCGAGTCGTCGGTGACGATCAGCTTGTGGCCGTCCTTCGTATGTTCGAAGAAGAAATAGAGGCCTTCCTGTTCGAGCAAACGGCGCACGAAATTCAGATCCGATTCGCGGTACTGCGTGCAATAGCTATACGGCTTCAGCTCCTTGCGCAGGCGAAACTCATACGAAGCGAGCTTCGAGTACTGCGAAAAGACGTCGCTCAGAATGTCCTCGACGTTTTTGTCCTGGAAAATCCGCGTGTCGAAACGTCTTCCTAGCATCCATAGCCACGGGCGTACGCTGGCCGAATAGGTTGCCAGTCCGCCGTCGGTGCCAAGATGAATGAAGCGTGTGACATAACCGTTGAAGTAGCGCGTCGATCCGTCCGTCACCTGCAGTTCGACGCAAACCTGCTGGGCGATCAACTGTTTCAGCTGGATGCTCGGGTCCTGCGACACCAGGCCAAGCTCCATCCGGTAAAGCTGGGAGAGTTCGTCGCTACAGCTGAAGTCGTTGACAAGGAGTTGGGAGCGCCCCGACAGCGGCGTGTTGAGCGTAAACAACCGGCTGTTTTGCAGCCCAACAATGCTGGATAAATCGGACATCTGCATGGCGCTCCCTCGGTTCATGCCTGCCGGGCAGACACATACAATATGGGCGGTCTTGAAAGTAGTACTGACAAATCTGCCCGGCGAATATATTGTTCACATCGGTAAAACGAGTCAGCGGTAGAAGATTTAACGTCCTAACGAAGCAATGGTTTAAGAACGATGACGAAAAAATTTCCGTGGCCAATGAGATCCCTCGCATAAGCCAGGAAATATTTTCCTGTGTGACAAACAACTCAACAGGACCACAATGAGTGACACCGATTTTTTCGTGTGCTCGGCTGATAATCCCAGCCCGCTGATCGGACTGCCCGGGCAGCTCGGCCCGTCGTTCATTCCGGGGCTCGGGGCCAGCAGTTGCGCGGGTTCCGACGTGATGCCGGTGCTCGTCGATATGGGCGGTCTGTATCCGGCAGATTCGGTTTCCGTCTGCCGTTATCTGATTGCCGAGCTGAAATACGACGACACGCTGACACCCGAAGAACGCGCCAGCGATTTCCTGAAACTGCAGCGTGCTTTACGCGAAGTCGAGGATACGCTCGGTAAAACCGAGTTTGGCCAGTTGTATAAAGAAGCGCAAAGCGTCCCCGGTCTGA
Source organism: Paraburkholderia sp. CHISQ3 (assembly GCF_030464945.1). Lineage (NCBI taxonomy): Bacteria > Pseudomonadati > Pseudomonadota > Betaproteobacteria > Burkholderiales > Burkholderiaceae > Paraburkholderia > Paraburkholderia sp. CHISQ3. The sequence goes on along the minus strand of NZ_JALPRG010000020.1, from coordinate 33,287 downwards.
CCGGCGACATTCTCAATGCGTTTTATGCACCCAGCAATATCAGCGCGACGACGGCAACCGGTGCGGGTGCCGTAGCCTCGTTGATCCAGAAGGCCAAAACATCGGATCTGCTCGACATTCCCGAGCCTGCGCGACAAAAGCTGTTGCAGTGGGCAAGAAAAGGCGGCAACCAGGGCATCAAGTCGGCCCAGAAGAAACTCGGTGGCATGTTGAAGCTGGTGCAGGTCGACGGCAAATGGGCCTTTGAAATTCCGGCCGGCAAACAGGCGGCCGGCTATGTCATCAGAGGGCGTGCAGCGGCCAACGTGGTGCGCATCCCCGCCTATCGCCAGGCCGCGCTCGAGGCACTCGAGGCCCGCAACGCACTGAGCCTCGAAGGCTTCGGCCGAACGATCGGCGGTCGCGTCACGGGCGTCGGTGTGGGCGGACTGCTCGCGCTCGGACCACAGGCAATCTTCGACGCGATCGATGCCGACAATCTGCATCAGTTCGCGAGCCTCGAGGCGCATAATCAGCCCGCCAACGCAGCCGGCTGGCTGGCCGGCTGGGGCGCCGGCGCGATCCTGCCGGGTGCGGTGGCGCTCGTGGTCGGTGCGCCCGTCGAAGTCCCCGTGCTCGCGGTGCTCGCCGTCGGTTTCGGCGTCGGTCTGGCCGTTCAGGTGTTCACGTCGCGTCACTTCGGCAAAGCCATCGGCGATTCGTGGGACAAGCTCGCGGCCGGACATTACTGGTAGGCCCACTGGTAGACCGTATACATGGAAAGAATTCTGGTCCGGATGCCGTTCGGCATGTTCGCGTGCAACCTCGTTGCGGGCGCCATGCTTGCTGCAAGCTTCCCACCGTTGCTGTGGCTGCTGCCCGTGATGCTCGCTGCATCGCTCGCCTTCTGCGTATTCGCGGCATTCTTCGCGACGAGCTATACCGCCTATCACACGGGCATCGGTATCCTGATGCGCGTAACCTTCTGTCTCTTCGCGCTGGCCCTGCTCGAAACGGTGGCGGAAATCGCCGCGCTGCCGGTTCGTACGATATGGATCGCGGCAGCCGGCTATCTGATCCTGTTGAGCGCGGTGTATCTGCTGTCCTTCAATCGCGAGCGCCGTGCGCACTGGCGCGACTTCGCCGCGACGCTGTCGAGTCCCACGCTCGTCGTCGAGAACGATCGGGTCAGGCGCATCGTCCGTGCCCGCGCATCGAGCGGTGGCACGTCTCGCACCCTTGCCGGCATCGGCGCCGCGCTGGGCGTCGCGGCAGTCGCCGTAGCCGGTGCCACGATCGGACCACATGGAAAAGACATGTTCCAGACAACCGCCCTGCTCGTCGTGATTCTCTCGCCTGTCATCTTTCTGCGGTACATGATGGTCTACTTCGTTTCCATCGCCGAAGTCAGGCACGCGGAAAAGCAGCGCAACACACGTTTCGCGTTCGATAACGTCGATGAATTGCAGCGCGAGCGCGCGACGTCAGGTCTCGCCCGGCTGCTAAACCCACGGCTGCGGCAGGCAACGCGGCCTTCCCGCTGATTCCCCCGAGCATCGAGGCAGCGACTGGACCATGGAAGAACTACTTCCTTTCTATGAACGCGAACTGGCGCTGCTAAGGCGCTATGCACGCGACTTCGCGGGCCGCAACCCGAAGATCGCCGCGCGCATCGCGCTGTCGGGCGAGCGCTCGGACGATCCGCACGTCGAACGGATGGTGGAGTCGTTCGCGCTGCTCAGCGCGCGCATCGATACGCGGATCGAAGACGAGTATCCGGAGTTCACCGAGGCGTTGCTGGAGATGCTGTATCCGCAGTATCTGCGCGCCATTCCATCGTGTTCGATCGCCCAGTTCGCCGCCGATCCGCGCGCGAGCCAGCTAACCGAAGCCGTGACGGTCGCGCGCGGCGCGATGCTCGAAGCGCGCAACGGCGAGTGCCGTTTCAGCACGGTGTACGACGTTACGGTCCTGACGTTGCGGCTGACCCAGGCGCGCTACTCGGTCACCGCGATTGCCCCGTCCAGCGCGCGCCTGCCCGCGGCCACGACCGGTTTGATCTCGATCACATTCGAGCCGCCCATCGAGTCCGGCGAATTCACGCCGGCCTCACGCGCCGAAACACTGCGGGTTCATCTAGGCGGCGAGCAGCCGTTCGTCTCGGCGCTCGCCGATACCTTGCTGATGCGCACGACCGCCGCCTTCGTCGAGGCGGACAATCGCGGCGTGTGGAAGCCGCTCGGGCGCGTTCCACTCGAAGCCGTCGGTCTCGCGGAACACGATGCGCTGCTCGATGCGCCCGCGGGTGCTTCCGGGGCGCTGCGGCTGCTGTTCGAATTCTTCGCTTTCCCGGACAAGTTCCAGTTTGTCGATATCGCGCTCGCGCAACTGATGCGCGCCGCGGGACCGTGCCGCAAGCTCACGCTGCATCTGGCCGTCACCGGCACGCCTACCGATTCACCCGTCGCACGCTGGCTCGAGATGCTGAATGCGAGCCATCTGAAGCTGTTCTGCACACCCATCGTCAACCTGTTCAAACGCGAGGCGCAACCGATCCGCGTCGCAAGCGCGACCGTGTCGTATCCGGTGATCCCGCAAACGCTACGCGTCTCGAACACCGAAATACATTCGATCGATTCGGTGCATGTCACCGAACAGAAACCGACCGGCAAGACCATCACCGTGATCCCGCCGTATCGTTCGTTGCAGCACATCGAGCACGCGAACCCGTTGGGGCTCTACTGGATCTCGCATCGCGACCGGTGGGTCGCGCGACAGCGCCCGGGTTACGAAACCGAGATCGCGCTGGTCCGCATGGACGGCGCGCCCGCTTCGTTTGCCACGCAGCTCGGTATCGAGCTGACCTGCACCAATCGCGATCTGCCCGCGGGTATGTCGTTCGGTGCGCCGGGCGGCGATCTGCTCAATGAAGACGCATCGTTTGCCTGCATCATCTCGATGCTGCGCAGCCCGAGCGTCACCGCGCGGCTGCCGCGTAGAAACCAGGCGCTGTGGCGGCTCGTGGCGCAACTCACGCCGAATCTGTTCTCGTTCGGGCTCGCCGGGCTCAAGGCGTTGCTGCATCAGCATGTCGGTGCGGGGGCGCCGTCGGTTGCGCGCGTCATCGACGGGATTGTCGGGCTCGATTACCGCGCCAGCATGAAGTGGATGCCGATCAAGCCGCTGCCGACCTTCGTACGCGGTATCGAAGTGCGTCTCACACTCGATGAAGCCGCGTTCGTCGGTGTCAGTCTCGCGACCTTCGTCAGCGTGATGGATCAGCTCTTTGCGCCGTATGCGCATCAGAACAGCTTCGTGCAACTAGTCGTGATCTCCAGCTCGACAGATACGGAAATCGCTCGCTGCGAAGCCCGGCAAGGCATGACGGCCGTGCTGTGAACGCCCCGGCGCGCCCTGTTACACCGTAACGAGTGGTTACCACTTGCTGCATCTATTTCAGCCGCCGACATCCACAATCCGTACCGTGCTCCCGAACATTCGGGACCGTGGAGAAACAAAATGCGAAAAATTGCAGCGGTATTACTGATGGCCGGCAGTCTGACTGCCGCCGGACAAGCCTCCGCTCATGACCGTAGCGGGGCTATCGTCGGTGCGTTGATTGGCGGGGCCGTGCTGGGCGCCGTCGTCAGTTCCGCCCTGAATCCGACGCCGGTCTATGCAACGCCGGCGTACCCGCAACAACCTGTGTACGCGCAACCGGCGTACCAGCAGCCTGAGTATCAGCAACCGGAGTATGCGCAGCCCGCTTACCCGCAACCGGTCTACCAGCAGGCCCCTGCCTACAACGGTCCGCCGCCGGGATATTGTTACGATCGGTATCAGGGTGCGTATGTCGCCTGTGGCGCGCCGGGTGGTCAATATGGCTACGCGCCGGCCCAACCGGGCTGGTAATGGCAATGCGCGTCCCGCTCAATAGTTGACGGCGACGCGCACAACCATCCGGTCCGGCCGATCCGCTACGGATGCCGGATATAGTCGACCAGCGCCCGCGTATACGCATCCGGCTTGCGATCGACGAGACTCACGACAATCGCCGCAACGAACCCCGCCGGCACACCGAACACCCCCGCGCTGATCGGCTCGATGCCGAACCATCGTGCGCCTGTGAAGCCGGTCAGTTGGGTAAAGAACGGATACGTCGAAACGATGTAATACAGGCACACCGCGAGTCCCGCCACCATCCCCGCCACCGCCCCGAGCCGGGTCGTGCGCTTCCAGAACACGCCGAGCACGAGCACCGGAAACAGGCTCGATGCCGCCAGCGAAAATGCCGCGCCGACCAGAAACAGGATATTGCCGGTATTGAGCGACGCCACGTACGACGCAAACAACGCCACCCCAAGCAACAGGATCTTCGAGATCGTCACGCGCCGCTGGCTCGATGCCGCCGGATCGACCATGTGATAGTAGACATCGTGCGAAAGCGCGTTGGCGATCGTCAGCAACAGACCATCCGCGGTGGACAGCGCCGCCGCCAGCGCACCCGCCGCAATCAGCCCCGACATCACATAAGGCAGCCCGGCAATCTCGGGTGCCGCCAGCACGACCATGTCGGGCTGCATCTGGATCTCGCTCCAGCGCACGATGCCGTCGCCATCCGGATGGAGAATCGAGATCAGATGCGGCTCGACCCTCTGCCATTGCGACACCCACTGCGGTAGATCGGCGAACCGGTGGCCGACGAGGTTCGTCAGAATTTCGAACTTGATCAGCACCGCGAGCACGGGCACCGTCAGATAGAACAACGCGACGAAGAACAGCGTCCAGCCCACCGAGCGCCGCGCGGAAGCCACCGACGTCGTGGTGTTGTAGCGCGTCAGGATGTGCGGCAGGCTCGCGGTGCCGAGCGACAGACACAGCAGCAGCGACAGGAAATTACGCTCGTGGATGCGCCGCTCGCTGTCGCTCGCCGCGGGAAACGGTTCGTGCATCGGCACCGGTGCGGAGGCACGCACGAGCATGTCGTCGCGTTGCCGGGTCCAGACGATCCGCGCGCTCGCCGTATCGGCTGGAAACGCGACGAGCTCACGTTCGCGTTCGCTGATTTCGCGCAGCGGTCCATTGTGTCGTCGCAGATCCGCGATCTTGTCGGTGAGCTTTTGCCGCTCGTCGACAAACGATTGCGGCAGCGTGTCGAGCCGCTGCTGGATCTGCGCGGCGTTCTGCCTGTAGGCATCGCGTACCGTCTGCTCCTGCGGCGACGCACGCACCTCGCGCTCGAGTGTTTCGACGCGCGCCATCAACCGTCCATAGCTGAATTGCGGCACCCAGCCGAGGCCATCCTTGTGCGCGATCATCGACACCGGAATCAGGATCGCCGCGATCAGGATGATGTACTGCGCAACCTGCGTCCAGGTCACCGCGCGCATGCCGCCGAGAAACGAACACACGAGAATGCCCGCAAGCCCGCAGAAAATCCCCACTGCGAAGTCGACACCGATGAAGCGCGTCGCGATCAGCCCGACGCCCTGAATCTGCGCGACCAGATAGACGAACGAACAGAGGATCGCCGCGAGCGCCGCAAGGCCGCGCACGAGATTGCTCGAAAAGCGCGTGCCGAGGAAGTCGGCGATCGTATAGCGCGCGAGCTTGCGCACATACGGCGCGAGCAGAAATGCGACGAGGCAATACCCGCCGGTCCAGCCCATCATGTACGCAAGGCCGTCGTAGCCCGTCGCGTACAGCGAACCGGCAAGGCCGATGAACGACGCCGCCGACAGCCAGTCCGCTGCGGTCGCCATGCCATTGAATACCGACGGCACGCGCCGCCCGGCGACGTAGTACTCGACCAGATCGGAAGTGCGCGAGAGCAGACCGATCACCGCATACACCGCGATCGGTACGAACAGGAACACGTAGCCGATCCACATGCCCGGTCCCGTCGAGCGCTCGATGCGCCACATCACGAAGATGAAGAACAGGAAGCCAAACGTGTAGATCGTGTAGGAGCGGGCCAGCCGGTGCGCGAGCTTCATCGGCTCAGTTGCCGCGCGCGGTGTTTTCCGCGTCGAGTGTGTTCTGCAACGTGCGATCGGCGCGCTGCATCAGCACGATGTAGATAGCGATCAGCGCGAGGTAGGCGAGGATCGCCCCTTGCGCGCCGATATAGAACGGCAGGCGGAAACCGGCAAAGCGAACCTGCATGAGACTGCGCGCGACGAGCGGCACGATGAACGACACGCTGAGGCCGAGCGTCATCAGTACGGCGATCAAGGCGAGATTGAAACGCCAGTAGCGGCGATGCGCACGCGCCATCGCCACCGACACCGGCGGCGGGTCGGGCAATGGATTCGACGACGAGGGAGAGTGGTGTGGCGCGGTCATGCGCCTGTTTAACAAAAAGCGCTCGCGCAGGCAATCGGGATTGTCGTTGGTCTCATGGCGGTGCTGTCGAACGTATGCGTTATGGCGGCTCGTTCGCAAGCCGGTGGTTCAAAAAAAAGACGGCGCGTCTTGCGACACGCCGTCTTCTATCTAACCCTCGCGAGTACCGCGAGGTGCCAGGCAAGCGTCAGCGCACTTCGCCGAGCTGGTCGAGGATGGCCGGGTTTTCGAGCGTCGAGATATCCTGCGTGATCGCTTCACCCTTCGCGAGCGAGCGCAGCAGCCGGCGCATGATCTTGCCCGAACGGGTTTTCGGCAGGTTGTCGCCGAAGCGGATGTCCTTCGGTTTTGCGATCGGGCCGATCTCTTTGGCCACCCACGCGCGCAGCTCGTTGGCGATCTTCACGGCTTCCTCGCCCTCCGGGCGCGACCGTTTGAGCACCACGAACGCGCACACGGCTTCACCGGTCGTATCGTCGGGACGACCCACTACCGCCGCTTCCGCGACGATCGGATTGGCCACGAGCGCCGATTCGATCTCCATCGTGCCGAGCCGGTGGCCGGACACGTTGAGCACGTCGTCGATGCGACCCATGATCGTGAAGTAGCCGGTGACCTTGTCGCGCACGCTGCCGTCGCCGGCGAGATACAGCTTGCCGCCCAGTTCTTCCGGGAAGTAGCTCTTCTTGAAGCGCTCCGGGTCGCCCCAGACGGTGCGCAGCATCGCCGGCCACGGCCGCTTGATGACGAGAATGCCGCCCTGCCCGTTCGGCACGTCCTGGCCGGTCTCGTCGACGATCGCCGCCATGATGCCCGGCAGCGGCAGCGTGCACGAACCCGGCACGAGCGGCGTGGCGCCCGGTAGCGGCGTGATCATGTGGCCGCCGGTTTCAGTCTGCCACCAGGTGTCGACGATCGGACAGCGACCGCCGCCGACGTTCTCGTGGTACCACATCCACGCTTCCGGATTGATCGGTTCGCCGACCGTGCCGATGATGCGCAGCGAGCTCAGATCGTAGCTCTTAGGATGCGCTTTGCTGTCCGCTTCGGATGCCTTGATCAGCGAACGGATCGCTGTGGGCGCCGTATAGAACAGCGTGACCTTGTGCTTCGCGATCATGTCCCAGAAGCGGCCCGCGTTCGGATACGTCGGCACGCCTTCGAACACGACCTGGGTCGCGCCGAGTGTGAGTGGACCGTATGCGATATAGCTGTGACCCGTGATCCAGCCGATATCGGCGGTACACCAGAAGACGTCGTCCGGCTTCCAGTCGAAGGTCCACTTCATGGTCTGCGCGGCCCACAGCAGATAACCGCCGGTGCTGTGCTGCACGCCCTTCGGCTTGCCGGTGGAACCCGACGTATAAAGGATGAAGAGCGGATGCTCGGCGCTGACCCACTCGGGTGCGCAACTGTCGGCTTCGTTCGCGACGACCTCGTGCATCCACAGGTCGCGCCCTTCGTGCCACGCGATCTTGCCGCCGGTGCGCCGGTACACGACGACGCTATGCACCGCCTCGCAGCCGCCCATCGCGAGCGCTTCGTCGGCGATGTTTTTCAGCGGCAGTGCCTTGCCGCCGCGCATCTGTTCGTCGGACGTAACGAGCGCAACTGCGCCGACATCGACTAGCCGCTCGTTCAGCGACTTCGACGAGAATCCGCCGAACACCACCGAATGCGTCGCACCGATCCGCGCGCAGGCCTGCATCGCGACGATGCCTTCCACCGACATCGGCATGTAGATCACGACACGATCGCCCTTCTTCACACCGCGCTTCTTCAGCGCATTGGCGAAGCGGCATACGCGCTGCAGCAGGTCCTGATAGGTGACGCGGGTAACCGTACCGTCGTCGGCTTCGAAGATCACCGCGACGCGCGCACCGTTGCCGGCTTCCACGTGACGATCGAGGCTGTTGTACGACGCGTTCAGGTCGCCGTCCTCGAACCACGTGTAAAACGGTGCGTTCGATTCGTCGAGCACCTTCGTGAACGGCTTCTTCCAGCTGAGCGTTTCGCGCGCGAGACGCGCCCAGAAACCTTCGTAATCGCGTTCCGCTTCGGCGGCGAGCGCCCGGTACGCATCCATGCCGGACACCGTCGCCTGCGCGACGGCAGCGGCCGGCGGCGGAAACACACGGTGTTCCTGAAGAACAGATTCAATCGCAGACATCGACTACCCCTTGGTGAAGATGAAACCGTCAATCTGTGCCGGCGCGCCTGTGCAGCCCGTGACGCGCCGTATCGTCATAGCGCCGCCGCGCTGCGGCGCCTGTGTCCCAACCGTTGCAGGGCCGGTGCGGCAACGCACCATCCCGCGATATGCGCCCATACGATAGACGTTGCAACTTACCGGCCACTTACGCACGGTTCGGGCCGCGTTGCACGCACTGCGTGGATTTCGCATCGGGCGTGCGGGCCGTGTGCCCGCTTTCGTTTCCACAGGTGTTTTTACAATCGCGTCTGCCATGTTAACTGAACTGGCCGCCCGGACTCCAGCTTGAATCGCACTGCACGGTGCCTCGCGCGTCCAGGGCGCCTCGACGACCGCGGCAGCCTCCGCGGCACGTGCCCGCGCCGCCGCGGCTCGAACCGGCGACGCTGTACAATAACGCGCCCGGTGCGCTCTGCGCTTGCGTTGCGTCGCTTGACGGCCGGCCGCTGCCATAAAGGCTGCGGCCCCATCAACGCTCGACGCAGCGCGCCCAGCATGACTCGTCGCGGCTTGCCGCCACCCCGCTCTCACTACCGACACCGCCCTATGTCCGCTGCACGCCCCAGCCCTTCCGGCCCACGCCGTCGTTCGATGCGCCCGTTGCCCGCTCTCATCTTCATGAGCCGCTGGCTCCAGGTGCCGCTCTACCTCGGCCTGATCGTCGCGCAAGGCGTATATGTCGTGCTGTTCCTGAAGGAAGTGTGGCATCTCGTCAGCGCATCGATGACACTCGACGAGACCAACATCATGCTCGTCGTACTCGGCCTGATCGACGTGGTGATGATCTCGAACCTGCTGATCATGGTGATCATCGGCGGGTACGAAACTTTTGTGTCGCGGCTCGGCCTCGAAGGCCATCCCGACGAGCCCGAATGGCTCGACCACGTGAACGCCGGCGTGCTGAAAGTGAAGCTCTCGATGGCGCTGATCAGCATCTCGTCGATTCATCTGCTGAAAACTTTCATCAACCCGGACCAGCACACGGAGCACGCGATCATGTGGCAGGTGTTGATCCACATCGCGTTCCTCATGTCCGCACTGGTGATGGCCTGGATCGACCGCCTCACCACGCACACGCATCCCGAGCACTATCAGGAACTTGCTGCGCGCCATCCGGTGCCCATGTCGGCACCCGCGCCAGACTAAGTTGAGCTGAGGCAACACCCGTTTCACCCATATACCTACAAGATTTCCCTTCCCCACAGAGCCAGCCATGACCGTCATCAAACAGGAAGATCTGATCCAGAGCATCGCGGATTCGCTGCAGTACATCAGCTACTACCATCCGCTCGATTACATCCAGGCGCTCGGTCGCGCATACGAACTCGAAGAGAGCGTCGCCGCCAAAGACGCGATCGCGCAGATCCTGACCAACAGCCGCATGTGCGCGGAAGGCCATCGGCCGATCTGTCAGGACACGGGCATCGTCACAGTGTTCGTGAAGATCGGCATGGACGTGCGCTGGGCCAGCGAAGACGGCAGCGCGACGATGGGCGTCACCGACATGATCAACGAAGGTGTACGTCGCGGTTACCTGAATCCGGACAACGTGCTGCGCGCGTCGATCGTGAGCCCGCCCGAAGGTGGCCGCAAGAACACGAAGGACAACACGCCCGCAGTCATCCACTACGAGATCGTGCCTGGCGACAAGGTCGATGTGCAGGTTGCGGCAAAGGGCGGTGGCTCGGAAAACAAGTCGAAGTTCGCGATGCTCAATCCGTCCGATTCGATCGTCGACTGGGTGCTCAAAACCGTGCCGACGATGGGCGCCGGCTGGTGCCCGCCGGGCATGCTTGGAATCGGCATCGGCGGTACTGCTGAGAAAGCGATGGTGATGGCGAAGGAATCGCTGATGGACCCGATCGACATCCAGGAGATCATTGCGCGCGGTCCGCAGGACTGGATCGAAGAGCTGCGTATCGAACTGCATGAGAAGGTCAATGCGCTCGGCATCGGTGCGCAGGGGCTTGGCGGTCTCGCAACTGTGCTCGACGTGAAGATCCTGGCTGCGCCGACGCACGCCGCGAGCAAACCGATCGCAATCATCCCGAACTGCGCGGCGACGCGCCACGCGCACTTCACGCTCGACGGCAGCGGTGCTGCGAAGCTCGAAGCGCCGCCGCTCGACGCATGGCCGAAAGTTCAGTGGCAACCGAATACCGAAACCAGTCAGCGCGTCGACCTCAATACGCTAACGCCGGCAGAAGTCGCAAGCTGGAAGCCGGGCCAGACACTGCTACTGTCGGGCAAGATGCTCACCGGTCGCGACGCTGCGCACAAGCGCATCGCCGACATGCTCGCGAAGGGCGAGAAGCTGCCCGTCGATTTCACGAACCGCGTGATCTATTACGTCGGACCGGTCGACCCGGTGCGTGACGAAGTGGTCGGTCCCGCGGGTCCGACCACCGCCACGCGGATGGACAAGTTCACCGAGACGATGCTCGCGCAGACCGGTTTGATTTCGATGATCGGCAAGGCCGAACGCGGACCGGTCGCCATCGAGGCGATCAAGAAGCACAAGGCTGCGTATCTGATGGCGGTGGGTGGTGCGGCCTACCTCGTATCGAAAGCGATTCGCGAAGCGAAGGTGCTCGCGTTCGAAGACCTCGGCATGGAAGCGATCTACGAGTTCGACGTGCAGGACATGCCGGTCACAGTCGCCGTCGATTCAACCGGTACGTCGGTGCATCAGACGGGCCCGAAAGAATGGCAGGCGAAGATCGGCAAGATCCCGGTCGCGACCGCATAAATCGCACTGCTACTGCAAACGCCAGCATGCAAAGCCGGGACCACACGTCCCGGCTTTTTTGTTTCAAAGAGCGCTCGCCATACGTATTCGAATTGAGAAGCCAATTGAGAATCATGTACGAAAGACATCCGTAACCTTGGCTTTTCCGGGTCCTGCGTTTATTGTTCAGGTTTGAATAAAAAGCCCCCACAAGGAAAGACCATGAAAGGCGACAAGAAGGTCCTCGAATACCTGAATTCCCAGCTGAAAAACGAGCTGACCGCCATCAATCAGTACTTCCTGCATGCACGGATGTACAAGCACTGGGGCCTCGACAAGCTCGGCAAGCATGAGTACGACGAGTCGATCGGCGAGATGAAGCACGCCGATCTGCTGATCGAACGTATTTTCATGCTCGACGGTTTGCCGAACCTGCAGGATCTGCACAAGCTGCTGATCGGCGAAGAGACCAAAGAGATCCTTCAGTGCGACCTGAAGCTCGAACAGATTTCGCAGAAGACCTGCAAGGAAGCGATCGCGCATTGCGAGTCGGTACACGACTACATCTCGCGCGAAATCTTCACGACGATCCTCGACGACACCGAAGAACACATCGACTGGCTCGAAACACAGCTCGATCTGATCGACAAGGTCGGCATCCAGAACTATCAACAAACCGGCATGGGTTCGCTAGAATCGTGATATTTCGCGGAGCGTGCGCTATCCGACGCACGCTCGCCGCGTTCACGACTCGCCGCCCACCCCGATGACCTCCACCGAAGCCGCCGTCCTCCCCTCGCTCGCCGCCACACGTATGCCGGTCGGAATCTTCGATTCCGGCCTGGGCGGCCTGTCGGTGCTGCGCGCGGTGCGCACGCTGCTGCCCAACGAAGCAATCGTCTACGCCGCCGACTCGCTCTATGCGCCCTACGGCGAACGCGACGACGATTTCATCGCCGACCGCACGCTCGCAGTCTGCCAGTGGCTGGTCGCGCAAGGTGCGAAAGCCCTCGTGGTCGCCTGCAACACGGCGACCTCGCAAGCCATTTCGATGGTGCGCGAAAAGCTGCCCGTCCCGCTGATCGGCGTCGAACCGGGTGTAAAGCCCGCAGCGCTGCAATCGAAGACGCGGGTCGCCGGCGTGCTCGCCACCCAGGTCACGCTGCGCAGCGCGCGTTTTCAGGCACTGCTCGAACGCTATGCCGCCGACTGCCGTTTCCTCTGCCAGCCAGGCCATGGGCTCGTGCAGGCAATCGAACGCTGCGACGTCGGATCGGCGGAACTGCGCGCGCTGCTGGACGGCTATCTGCAACCGATGCTGGACGCCGGGGCGGATACGCTGGTACTCGGCTGCACGCATTACCCGTTTCTCGATACGCTGATCCGCGATATCGTCGGCGAGCGGCTCCAGCTGATCGATACGAGCGTCGCCATTGCGCGACAACTGGAACGCATCCTGGATCAGCAGGGCCTGCGCGCGGCGCCGCCCGCCGCAGGCGAAACGATCCCCCTGCCGCGCCTTCATTCCACCAGCGACGGCGCCCACCTGCGGCAAATGACCGCCAGCCTGCTGAATCTCGACGTCCCGGTCGAGCAGGTTCTGATCCCCTCCCGCCGCACCGCCGCGCCCGACTCCCTGCCCGCCTAGCCCCGTAGCACGGCACTTGCCGCCGGCCCACGCAGATTCACACCCGTCCGGGCCGGCCGGAAAACCCTGGTAACCGACTGGTTTTGTTACAAAAATCCGTAGCGGACGCTTGCCAAATGCACCGAACATAATTGATAATAATTCGCATTAACGTTCACTATCGCGTATCGCCATGATCGTTTGCGTGTGCAAGTCTGTGTCCGACCGGAAAATTCGTGCCTCGATCGCAGAGGGCGTCGACTCGTTCGACGAGCTGCAATTCGAGCTCGGCGTCGCTACGTGCTGCGGCAAGTGCGAAGAATCGGTGCGCGATGTAATGGCGCAATCGGGTGCCTGCGCGAGCCGCTGCGGTGTCGAGCACCACACGCACGTGGCTCCGCTCACGTTTTACGAACGCAAGGCCGCCTGACCCAGTATCCTGCGGCCGGCCACGCACGCTGTACCGCGAGCCATTCGCAAGCAACCGTTTCGTTGTTTCGTTTCACCACCTGTCAGCAAGCCAGTCGTGCACCAGCCAGCTACCGTTCTCACCCTCAAGGAGTTCGAGATGGAATTGCTGATCGGTTTCGTGACCACCTTATGCATTTCGCTGCTGATATTCCGAACATGACGCTGCCTTGCCTGACTCGCTGCATCGACGGCGCTTACTCACGCTAACATGCAGGCATTACATTCCGTACAGGCCGGTGCCCCACCGGTCGCTCCCTTCCGAATGAATTCCCGTGCAGCCATCGCGACGACTGTTGTCCTCGCGATTCACGTTGTGTTGCTCGCCGTCGTGCTGACGGTACGTAACGAACCGCTCTCGCGTCCAATCGAATCGCCGGCCATCACCGCCGAACTGCTGCCTCCCGCCGCGGTCGCAGCACCTGCCGCGATCCAGTCGATCGAACCGCCCAAGCCCACGCCGCCGGTGCCGCACCTCAAGCCGAAGGTGCAGCCGCGCCCGGTTCCGAAGCCATTGCCCCAGGCGGTCGCTCCGTCCGAGCACGCGATCACCACGCCGGCGCCCGTACCGCAGCCACCTGCGCCCGCTGCGCCGGTCGCGCCGCCGGCACCCGTTGCAGCGCGTCCGACGATGGCGCTGAGTGCACCGAAAGACGTCTCGCACCTCGACTGCCGGATGGTTCAGCCCGACTACCCGCCGCTGTCGGCGCGTCGAGGCGAAAGCGGCACCGCGTACGTCAAGTTCGTCGTGGGACTGACCGGCAAAATCCAGAACATCGAGTTGAAGAAGAGCAGCGGCTACAGCCGCCTTGACGATGCCGCGCTCGATGCGATGAGAGCGAGCACCTGCAAGCCCTATCTGGAGAACGGCGAGCCGGTTCTGGCAACGTACACACAGCCCTTCGATTTCGGACTCAAGGACTGAAGTAGATTTCACTCAAGGAATGGCAATGCAAAACTACGGTATCGCCCACGTATGGGCGCAAGGGGATTTCGTCACGCGGGGCATCGCCCTCGCGCTGGTGATCATGTCGGTGCTGTCGTGGACGGTAATCGTCATCAAGAGCTGGAACGTGGTGCGCCTGAACCGCCTCACGCGCAACGCCGAGCAGGCCTTCTGGCATTCCGACGATCTCGCCGACGGCGTCAACAAACTCGGCGCCCATGCATCGAAGCCCCAGGACAATCCGTTTCTCGCGCTCGCCCTGTCGGGCCAGGAAGCCGCCGATCACCATCATCAGACGCAGCCGCATCTGCACGATCGTATGGACGTCTCCGACTGGGTCACGCGCTGCCTGAAGGACACGATGGACGAAAGCATCGCGCGTATGCAGAGCGGCCTGGCCGTACTCGCATCGATCGGCAGCACGGCGCCGTTCGTCGGACTGTTCGGTACGGTGTGGGGGATCTATCACGCGCTGCTGAGCATCGGTGCAAGCGGCCAGACCTCGATCGATCAGGTCGCCGGCCCGGTTGGCGAAGCGCTGATCATGACGGCCTTCGGTCTGTTCGTCGCGATTCCCGCGGTGCTCGGCTACAACGCGCTGACGCGTGCGAACAAGGCGATCGTCAGCAAGCTGAATCGCTTCGCACACGGTCTGCATGCGTTCTTCGTGACCGGCGCACGCCTGTCGTCGTCGAAGCGCGGCGACGGTCTGCGTCTCGCGACGCGCACCCACTGATCCGCGAGGCATTCCGATGGCAATGACGAGCCCTTTCGCCAACGACGAAGACGATGGCCTGATGAATGAAATCAACATGACGCCGCTCGTCGACGTCATGCTGGTTCTGTTGATCGTCTTCATGGTGACGATTCCCGCGATCCGCCACGCGGTAAAAATCGACCTGCCGCATGCGAGCAGCCAGAAAGAAGACACGAAGCCGACTCAGGTGAATGTTTCGGTGCAAGCCGACGGCACGGTGCTGTGGGACGAGCAGAAGGTCGACGACGCCGCGTTGCGCGAGAAGATCGCTGCTGCTGCGAAGATGACGCCGCAACCGGAGCTGCATCTGAACGCCGATCGCAAGGTGCCCTATGAGGCGGTCGCCGAAGTGATGTCCGCGGCGCAGGCAGGCGGTCTGACGAAGATGGGTTTCGTCACCGAGCCGAAGCAGTAACGCACACTCGCAACAAGCGAAAACACCGCTTTTCGCGGCCCAAAGTAAAAGGCCTTCATCACCAGATGAAGGCCTTTTTTTGTGCGCACGCGGCGCATTCGGGCGGCGGGTTCACTTGCCATTAGAGTAGCCGGAGACACCACATGCGACAGCCGTGATCGACACGGACAGCGCGTTCAGCCCTATCAGGCTCGCTATAGATAGCGGCCATGAGGTTTCGCTCAAGTGACTCTTCAGCGAAAGGGATTTCAATATAGGTCGGCTCGCACGCGCATTCAAGCAAACCGCCATTGAAAGTACTCATTGCAGGCGGCGCTTCAATGTCAAAAGCGATGCAACTCGCTCAAAGCGCGACCGCTTGCTGCACAGCACGCACTGCGTCGGAATCCGGACACTCGCCTGTAATGTGCTTGCCGATGTCGGGATCGAGCATTTCGACCAGATAGTCCACGAAAGCGCGCACCGCCGGCACCATGCCCTGGCGGGACAGGAACACCGCGTACAGCTGCGGCACAGGCAAGGTCCAGCCGGGCATCACCGGCGACAGCTTGCCGCTTCTTAGCGCCGCACCGTACATCATCTCGGGCAACGCGGCGATACCGACGCCCGCGAGCGCGGCCTCGCGAATCAGCATCAGATCGCCGCTCACCAGGCGCGGTTCATGCTCGTGCGCGTGGCGGATGCCGTCCGGCGAAATCAGGTTGAACACATGCCGGCCGTCGCCGGTCGACACGTCGAGCGTTTCGAAGCGGGTCAGATCGGCGGGCACCAGCGGCGGCGCATTCTGGTTCAGCAGGCTCGGAGCGCCGACCAGCATCTGCTGTGTGCGCCACAACGGCCGCACGACGATGTTCGCGCTCTGCGGCGGTTCCGAGCGCACGCGCAAGGCGACATCGATCGAATCTTCGAACAGGTCGACGACCCGGTTGGTCACACGCATCACGACACGCACTTCCGGGTAGCGGTGCATGAATTCCGGCAGGATCTGCGTCATGATCGTCTGCGACACCGTGATCGGCACGCTGACCCGCACTGAGCCGCGCGG
Organism: Paraburkholderia sp. CHISQ3; assembly: GCF_030464945.1. Lineage (NCBI taxonomy): Bacteria > Pseudomonadati > Pseudomonadota > Betaproteobacteria > Burkholderiales > Burkholderiaceae > Paraburkholderia > Paraburkholderia sp. CHISQ3. The sequence goes on along the minus strand of NZ_JALPRG010000020.1, from coordinate 16,765 downwards.
CGACGAACGCAGTTGCTGCACGACGTTGACCGCCGCCTGCGCCTCCGACAGCATCGCCTGACAGTGCTGGTAAAACAGTTGCCCCGCTTCGGTGAGCGCCAGCTTGCGCGTGGAGCGCTGCAACAGACGTACGCCAAGCGACCCTTCAAGCTCCGTCAGGCGCCGCGACAGACGCGACTTGGAGATACCGAGCACCCGCTCGGCGGCGGAGAAACCGCCGTGTTCGACGACCTGCGAAAAGTACATCAGGTCGTTCAGGTTATGCGAATCGATCTTCATTTCATCGTTCCACTGATAGAACAATCCATTGCGAACAGGTGGCTGGAACCGTGAAAAACGGTCCCTATAATAGCTCTATGTTTCAGAAATGACGCTATTCCTCAATCTTTTAAGGTGCCCCTGATGACCACGACCCGCACGATCGACCGTACGTTTCCAGCCGTTCGTACGACGGAAGGCGGCGGTTTTATCGTTCATCGCCCGTTCCCGACCCGTCTGCTGATGGATTTCGATCCGTTTCTGCTGCTCGATGAAATGGGCCCGATCGATTACGCGCCCGGCGAAGCGAAAGGCGCCCCGGATCACCCGCATCGCGGCTTCGAAACGGTGACCTACGCGCTCGAGGGCCAGTTCGGCCATAAAGACTCGGCGGGCCATTCGGGCACGCTGCGCGCCGGCGATGTGCAATGGATGACCGCCGGCGCGGGCGTCGTGCACAGCGAAATGCCCGATCCGGAATTCAATCGCACGGGTGGGCGTGTACATGGCGTACAGCTGTGGGTCAACCTGCCGCGCGAGGACAAGATGATTGCGCCGCGCTACCAGGAAATTCCGTCGGCGAAGATTCCGGTCGCGACGTCGCCGGACGGCGCGGTGCACGTGAAGGTCATCGCGGGCGAAGCGCTCGGCGTCAAGGCCGCAATCGAAACGCGCACGCCGATCCTGTATCAGCACTTCACGTTGCAGCCGGGCGCGAGCATCGTGCACGCCGTGCCGCGCGACTATCGGGTGTTTGCGTATGCGTTGTCCGGCAAGGGGATGTATGGCGAAGAGCGGCACGAGATCGAAGCACGTCAGATGGTCGTGTTCAACGACGACGGCGACACCGTGACGCTTGCTGCCGGTGTTGAGCCGCTCGAGGTGTTGCTGCTCGGCGGGGTGCCGCTGAAAGAGCCGGTCGTCCGTTATGGTCCATTCGTGATGAATACCGAAGCGGAGATCCGTCAGGCAGTGCTTGATTATCAGGCTGGCCGGATGGGGCAGATTGCGCATTGATTGCGTATTGATCGCGCGTTGGTTGCGCGTTGATTGCGTGGCGGCACGAAGGGCGTCGCGGGTCGTTCAGGCTCGCGACGCCCTTTGCATTTCGCCGTGAAAGATCATTGCGTGCAATGCGAGTGCAGCGCCATCCGTTTGCGACCGGATTCGTTCGCCGGAGAATTCGTTCACAATACCGTCTCGCGCCGTCACTCGCGGCCAATCCACTCCCCGTTCAGGAGCGTCCATGTCAGGGTCCACCGTCACCGCACACACCGGGTCGGCAAATTTTCAGGTCGTCCTCGACGACGGCAAACATAGCTGGCTCGCCGACGAACCCGAATCGGTTGGCGGCGGCGATCGCGGTCCATCGCCGGTCGATTTGCTGCTGTCGAGTCTCGGTGCATGTACGTCGATCACACTGAAGATGTACGCACAACGCAAAGGCTGGCAGCTCGACAACGTGCACGTGACGCTCTCGATCGAAACCGGCGACACAGGCTCCACAATCGATCGCAAGATCGTGCTGGAAGGCGACCTGTCGGACGAACAGTGCGAACGGCTGCTGCAGATCGCCAACGCCTGCCCGGTCCACAAGATCCTGAGCCGTCCGATCGCGATCCGCACCGGCCTTGCCGTCGCGTGACGCGAGCCTGCGTCCGCTATACCGACAGAATCCCGCGCCTTAAAAGGAAGCCGCCGTTTTGAATTTCGAACACCTGATCCAGATCAACGACCCGTCGAATCCGTATGTCGACACGATGACCCGCGACGAACTCTGGGAGGGGCTCGTGCTGCGCGCCGAGCAGCCGCAGTTGTTCGTGCTGGGCCTCGATAGCTGCACGATCGTCTCGCGCACCGACAGCACGCTCGATCGCGAACTGCACTATGGCCAGGCCACGGTGCGCGACCGCGTGACGCTAGAGCACAACCAGAGCGTGCGCTACGACATCCTCCCGACGGAAACGTATGTCGGCGGCTCGCTGACCATGACGATCGAGCAGCCGGACGACAAGCAATTGTTCCTGCGCTTCGAATACAAGACGACGCTGCCCGTCTCCGAGGATCAGGATGCGCGGCAGACCGAGGAGATCGTCAAGTCGGCGTATCGCGAGTCCGATATCGATACGGTGCGGTTGATCCGCCAGTACGTACAGACGCGCAAGAACCCGGACGCGCTGCATTGAGGTTGCCGGAGCGCCCCGCCCCGGCGCTTCCGCACTGCACAGACTCGCGGCGCGCCCCACCTGAATCGACGGCAACAGCCTGTCACTATCGAAAACCGTTCTCGATGAATTCCTTTTCTTGTTAATACGAACGATTATCATTTAGAATCAATTCCATCGAATCGACAAACCGATGGAACGAATGACTGATCTGACGCGCTCCTCCACGCTTAGCCTGCGCCGCCCGACCGCCGCGCTGACCAGCCGACCGAAGGCTGCAGCACCAGCGGTATCGACCACGGCAAGCACCGCGTCGGCCGCCGTACGGAGCAGCCAACCGTCCGACTCGACCGATCGTGTAGTCCGCAGTGACATGCTGCTGCAAGGCCGCAGCCACATCAGCATCATGCATAACGGTGAGACCTATCAGTTGCGTGCCACGCGTCTGGGCAAGCTCATTTTGACGAAGTAAGTACCGGGTATTGTGGGGACCACCTCCTCGAGAGGTGTTAGGCTTTAGCCAGCCACGACGGCTTGCACGTGAGAATTAGACCCCTTCGTGCAGACACCAAGCCAGCCGTCGCAGCCAGCCAGGCCGCTTTTTTGGTTCTCACTGCAGTGCGCATCGCGCCCATCTGGCGTGTATCGCGATCGATGATTACGTAGCGAATAAGCCGTGCGATGACCTTGATTCATCGCACGGCTTTTGTTTTGGATCGGATCAGCGCGACCAGCCCCAGAACATCAACCACCACGCACTATCGACAACCGCCAGTGCGGCCATGAACCACACCATCGCCAGACTACGCGACCATAGCCGTACGCTGTAGCGACGCGTGACGAGCCACGCAAGCCATGCGCTCCACAGATTCGCCACGACGAGAATCACGATGCGCAGATCGGTAGCCCACCACAACGGCACATGTTCCGCGCGCAGCAGCGACAGCGTCGTCGCCGACAAACCGAGGAACACGCCGGCGCCAGCAAGCGGAATCAACCCCTGCGCAAGATGATGCAATCTGGGCGCATCGAAGCGCCCGAGCATGCGTGTCGCTCCGGCGAGCAACGCGAGCAGCGTCGTGCCGTAGACCGCCGCTGTCGCGAGGATATAGCCGACCACCATCGTGCCGTCGAGCCACGAAAAGACGTCGTTCTGATCCGGGTAATGGGTGAACAGGAACCACGGCGCGTTGGTATCGAGCGGCCACATGATGTCGCGATCGATAAGCCAGGTGGCAAGCCAGGTTTTCAGTTCGACGAACCAGGTCGATGCGGTCCAGTGAAACGCGCCGATTGCGATGCCAAGCAGCCCGTACACGATCAACGCGGTGTCCCACGCGCTGGCCTGTTTGTCGCCGAGTTCGACGACTTCTGTCGACGGCGTGCGCCACGTCAGCGCTACCGCGTCGCGATGACCGGCGCAGCGGCCGCACATGTGGCAGTCGGCGGCGCCCTTCATGTTACGCAGCGGCACGAGCGGTGCGCAGTTGATCGGCACCACGCGATGTCCGTGCTCGCCTTCCTTATACGAGCGCCGCCAGGCGGCTTCGTCGACCTTGTAGTGAAACGGCGCAAGCCGCGCGAGCAGCGAAAAGACACCGTTCACGGGGCACAGGTACTTGCACCAGACGCGCTTCTCGCGCCCATACAGCAAACCGATGATCATCGCCGCAAGCGTCGAGCCACCGAGCACCAGCAGCACCGCTTTCGGATATTGATAGACGCTGACCATCTGGCCGTAGATCGTCGTCAGTCCGAAGGCAACGAACGGCCAGCCGCCCCAGCGCATCCAGTGTGGAATCGCGCGACCGCGCCCGTATTTGCTCGCGAACTCCGCGAGCGTGCCTTCCGGACACAGCACACCGCACCAGACGCGCCCGAGCAGCACCATCGACAGCAGCACGAACGGCCACCAGATGCCCCAGAACACGAATTGCGCCGCAAGCGTGAGGTTGTTCCACAGATGCGCGCTGTCGTCGGGTAGCGGCGTAAAGGCCGGCACGAGGATCAGGAACGCGTAGACCGCCACCACCACCCACTGAATACCGCGGATCAGAGAACCATGGCGCTGCATCCATTGGCCAGCTCCGGCAAGGCGGCCCGCACGGACGGACACGCTCGTCATACCGCGCGCCCGGCGGTTCGCGACGCGGGCCGGGACGCGCGACGAATCAGCAGATAGACCACCGCCCAGTACACCGCATAGGCGATCAGGTTCATCAGCGCCGGATGCGCGCGATAACCGGTCAGCGTCGCGACGAGCGATCCGAATGTGCTGGAGTCGTCGAGCAGCGCCGACGTGTTCCACACCTGATCGACGATGGTCGGCAGCAGTTCCTTGTCGATCAACTTGTCGACGCCGGTCTGGAACAGCCCTGCTCCGAGCAACAGCAGCATGATCTCGGTCACGCGGAAAAAGTGCCGCCACGAGAACAGCTTGCCGCCGAGCTGCAACAGATAGAACGTGAGAAACGCGAGACCGAGGCCGATCAATACGGCAAGAATCTGGCTACCGTCGATATGCCCCGACTGCCCGAATCCGAGGCCATACAGAAAGATGACCGTTTCGCTGCCCTCGCGCGCGATGGCGAGCGCAACCAGTACGGCCACGCCCCACCAGTTCGCATCGCGCGTACTCTGCTGCAACGACTGCTCCATGTCGCGCTTCAACGTGCGACCGTGCTGCTTCATCCACAGCACCATCTGCACGATCAGCACGCAGGCGATCAGCACCATCGCGGTCTGGAAATAATCCTGTGCATCGCCGGACAGCACCTCGGTGAAACCGACCAGCGCCGCACCCAATGCGATCGCCGCGAGTACGCCCACTGCGACGCCGGCCCACAGATACGGCAGCCCGCGCCGCGCCTCGGCATCGCCGTTTTTCAGCCACGCATACAGGATGCCGACGACGAGCAGCGCCTCGACGCTTTCCCGCCACACGATGAACAACACCTGACCCATCGAATTTCTCCTGCTACGCTCTACTTCGCGACGATCACGCCCTGCGCCTGCTGATGAAAGTCGTCGAAGAATTTGTATTCTCCCGGCGACAGCGGCGCAATCACGACAAACGACTCGGCACCAGGCGCGAGTACCTTTTCCTTGCGCAGCTGCACGCTTTCGAATTCGGCGGCGCCTTTGCCCGTGTTGCGCACTTCGATCTTGATACGCTGCCCGGCCGGCACTTCGATACGCGCCGGATTCAACTTGCCGTCGTTCATTTCCAGCTTGAACGTGGGCAGATCGACTGCATGCGCTGCGCCTGCTGCAAGCGATGTCGCCATCGCGAAGAGCGCGATCTTTCGGTTGATTCTCATTGAGCTACCCCGCCGCGATTAGTAGCCGCCTTTTTTGCCGATGCCCGCATACGCAAAGTCGTACTCGAGCGTGAACGGCTTGAACCACGGACCCACACCAGTTTCCTTGTCAACGTGACGGCCGAACGCCATGTGGCCCATCTGCATCGGCGGTTCGACGATCAGCTTCAGGTGATACTTGCCGGGACCAGCGAGCTTGACGTTATCGCCATAGTGCGGGCCGTCGCTCGCCACCATCGCCATCAAATCGCCCTTTTGCGACCAGTTGCCCTTCGACAGTTCATAGCGAACCTGCAGGTACGGCATCCAGTCGCCTTCGGCGAAACCGGTCGGGTTGTTCTTCACTGCGTGAATGTCGGCCTCGAGATGGACGTCGGAGTCCGACGCCTTGCGCATCATGCCTTCCGGCTCCATCGTGATGGGCTGCAGATAGACCGCACCGATCTCCATGCCGCCCTGGATCTGCTGTTTGCCGATCGGGAATTCGGCGGCGGTAGCCGAGACCGCAACAGCTGCTGCGACGGCCATGACGCCGCCACGCAAAAACGAAGAAAAACGCATTGAAACTCCTGATTTTTATCTGACAGAAACCACGCGGCGCCCGTGGGCGGCAAAGATGGGAAACGCAGGAAGAAACGCCGAAGAACGTTAATGCGACCCATTCTCAATAGTAAGGCGATTCTAGCATCCTTACTGATGCCAAACAAATATCGTGGGCGTGCGGATCCCTGTGCGGACAAGGCTCCGGCGTTGGAATGAAGATGGATTGACGTATCGGGAACGCAGCGCCGGGCGGCGCTGCGTAATACTTTCGTCGGCTTTCGTCGACGTTGATTGGACCTGGCTAGATACCCGTCAGATGGTCGCCGACGTTTGCCCCAAATACGCGTTCACGCAGCAGCGCGAGCTGGTCGCGTGCCTGGGCGGCTTTTTCGAATTCGAGATTCTTCGCGTGCTCCATCATCTGCTTCTCGAGGCGCTTGAGTTCCTTCGCGAGCTGCTTCTCGGACATGTCTTCGAACTTCGCGCGCTGTTGCTGCTCCTTCAGTTCGGCGCGCGCTTCGTCGACGTTGTACACACCATCGATGATGTCCTTGATCCGCTTCACGACCCCGCGCGGCGTAATGCCGTTTGCCACGTTGAACGCGATCTGCTTCGTGCGCCGGCGTTCGGTCTCGTCGATCGCGCGACGCATCGAATCGGTCATCTTGTCGCCGTACAGAATCGCCTTGCCGTTGATGTTGCGCGCGGCACGGCCGATCGTCTGGATCAGCGAACGCTCGGCGCGCAGGAAGCCTTCCTTGTCCGCGTCGAGAATCGCAACCAGCGACACTTCCGGAATATCGAGCCCTTCGCGCAACAGGTTGATCCCGACCAGCACATCGAAGGTACCGAGCCGCAGATCGCGAATGATCTCGACCCGCTCCACCGTATCGATGTCGCTATGCAGATAACGCACCTTGACGCCGTGATCCGCCAGGAACTCGGTCAGCTGTTCGGCCATGCGCTTGGTCAGCACCGTCACCAGCACGCGATCGCCGACCTTCACGCGTTCGTTGATTTCGGAGAGCACGTCGTCGACCTGGCTCGTCGCTGGACGCACTTCGATTTCTGGATCGACGAGACCCGTCGGGCGCACCAACTGCTCCGCGACCTGCCCCGAGGTTTTCTTCTCATAGTCTGCCGGCGTCGCCGAGACGAACACGACCTGGCGCATCTTGCGCTCGAACTCGTTGAACTTGAGCGGCCGGTTGTCCAGGGCGGACGGTAGCCGGAACCCGTAGTCGACGAGGTTTTCCTTGCGCGCGCGGTCGCCGTTGTACATACCGTTCAGCTGACCGATCAGCACGTGCGATTCGTCGAGCAACATCAATGCGTCGGTGGGCAGATAGTCGACGAGCGTCGGCGGCGGCTCGCCAGGCGCCGCGCCCGAAAAGTGCCGCGAGTAATTCTCAATGCCTTTGCAGAAACCCAGTTCCTGCAGCATCTCCAAATCGAAACGCGTGCGCTGTTCGAGGCGTTGCGCTTCCACCAGCTTGTTGTCGCGATGAAAGAACTCGAGCCGATCGCGCAGTTCGGTCTTGATCGTTTCGACGGCACGCATCACCGTGTCACGCGGCGTCACATAGTGCGACGACGGGTACACCGTGAAGCGCGGGATTTTCTGCCGTACGCGACCCGTCAGCGGATCGAACAGTTGCAGCGTTTCGATTTCGTCGTCGAACAGCTCGAGCCGCACCGCCATTTCCGCGTGTTCGGCCGGAAAGATATCGATGGTGTCGCCGCGCACTCGGAACGCACCGCGCTGAAAGTCGGCTTCGTTGCGCGTGTACTGCATGGCGATTAACCGCGCGATGATGTCGCGCTGACCGATGCGGTCACCGGTGCGTAGCGTCAGGATCATCTTGTGGTATTCGGACGGATTGCCGATACCGTAGATCGCCGACACGGTCGCGACGATCACGACGTCGCGTCGCTCCATCAGGCTCTTCGTCGCCGACAGCCGCATCTGTTCGATGTGCTCGTTGATCGACGAATCCTTTTCGATGAACAGGTCGCGCTGCGGCACGTACGCTTCCGGCTGGTAGTAGTCGTAGTACGAAACGAAGTACTCGACGGCGTTGCGCGGAAAGAACTCGCGAAACTCCGAATACAACTGCGCGGCGAGCGTCTTGTTCGGCGCGAAGACGATAGCCGGGCGGCCGAGCCGCGCGATCGTATTGGCCATCGTGAAGGTTTTGCCCGAGCCCGTCACGCCGAGCAACGTCTGGTAAGACAGGCCATCCTCGATGCCTTCGACCAGCGTTTCGATCGCGGTCGGTTGATCGCCGGCGGGCAGATACGGTTGATACAGCTGGAACGGCGAACCTTCGAACGTGACGAATTTCGACTCGTCGAGGGCGTTGTCAGCTTCGGACAGGTGGTGATCGGACATGGGGAGCAGCGTCCTCAGCGGGAGCAAAGGACTATTCTAGCGTTTCGGCCAGCCGCGAGCCGCGCATGCAACCGGTCTGCTGTCAGTACGCTGGCAGGAGGTGCCTTGAGGAATCCGCTGTTCGCTGCCGGACGGACGCTTTCACGGTCGCGCCGCGCCTCGATCCGGCACTTAAACGCCGATGCACGCTGAACGCGCTTTTTTGCCGCAAAAACAGCCTGGCAGCGCGGCGCGAGCCGAAAAACCGCCAGGATTCGATACAATGGCGGGCTGTGTGTTTGCGCCACCGCCCGATCGCCGTTTCACCGGCTGACAGCGGGCCGGTCGCGCGTGAAGCCGCCCTTCTTCTCACTACTGCCGAACCATCATGTCTCTCTTTTCCGCTGTCGAACTCGCTCCCCGCGACCCTATCCTGGGCCTGAACGAAGCCTTCAACGCCGATGCACGCACAACCAAGGTGAACCTGGGCGTGGGTGTCTATACCAACGAAGAAGGCAAGATTCCGTTGCTGCGCGCCGTGCGCGACGCGGAAAAGGCACGTGTCGAAGCGGCGCTGCCGCGCGGCTATCTGCCGATCGAAGGGATTGCGGCATACGACGCCGCGGTGCAAAAGCTGCTGCTCGGCAACGATTCGGCGCTGATCGCCGCGGGCCGCGTCGTGACGGCGCAAGCGCTGGGCGGCACAGGTGCGCTGAAAATCGGTGCGGACTTCCTGAAGCGGCTGAACCCGGCCGCCAAAGTCGCAATCAGCGACCCGAGCTGGGAAAATCACCGCGCGCTGTTTGAAAGCGCCGGGTTCGACGTCGTGTCGTACCCGTACTACGACGCCGCAACCCATGGCGTGAATTTCGCCGGCCTGCTCGACGCACTGAACAGCTATGCCGCGGGCACGGTCGTCGTGTTGCACGCGTGCTGCCACAACCCGACCGGCGTCGATCTCACCGCAGACCAGTGGAAGCAGATCGTCGACGTCGTCAAGACGCGCGAACTGGTCCCGTTCCTCGACATCGCGTATCAGGGTTTCGGCGACGGCATCGATGCAGATGCAGACGCGGTGCGCCTGTTCGCGGCTTCCGAACTGAACGTGTTCGTCTCGTCGTCGTTCTCGAAGTCGTTCTCGCTGTACGGCGAGCGCGTCGGCGCACTGTCGATCATCACCGGCAGCAAGGAAGAAGCGACTCGCGTTCTGTCGCAGTTGAAGCGCGTGATTCGCACGAACTACTCGAATCCGCCGACGCACGGCGGTTCGGTCGTCGCAGCCGTACTTGCTGCGCCGGAACTGCGCGCGACGTGGGAAGCGGAACTCGGCGAAATGCGCGACCGTATCCGTGCGATGCGTAATGGTCTGGTCGAGCGTCTGCAGGCGGCTGGTGTGGCGCGCGACTTCAGCTTCGTCAATGCGCAGCGCGGTATGTTCTCGTACTCGGGATTGACCTCGGCACAGGTGGATCGTCTGCGCGAAGAGTTCGGTATCTACGCGGTTGGCACGGGGCGCATCTGCGTTGCGGCGCTCAACACGCGCAACCTCGATGTGGTCGCTGGTGCGATTGCGCAGGTTTTGAAGTAACGCATCTCGAAGCTGCCGGGCCTGTTCTGTCTGCCGTACGACGAACTGCCCGGTCAGTCAGCCTGCTGTCGTAAAAGCGGCGCTCCCTGCGGAGCGCCGTTGCTTTTTGCGGTTCGAATCGCTCACGTCGGTGAGCGCTCAACGAGCGTCGCGGTGAATATCGTGTGTGACGAAACCCGCATCGTTATCGGGTAACGCAAGCCACCCGGGCTGCGCCAGCGAACGGCGAATATCCTGGAGACCACTGTCCCAATGCTCGCGCATCGTCGACAGGCCGAACTGGTAATCCTTGTACTGCCCTTCGTATTCTTTCTGCCGGTATATCAGGTGGATCACGTTATATCGTTTGGAACACGCGAGATCCTCCGCGACTTTACACCAGCGGTCGTCTTGATGCTCGGGCGCGACCCGGTCGAGCACCTCGCGCAGCACATGACGAAAACGCTGCGAGCGTTGCAGCATGTCGGTGACTAACCGCGTGCGGCTCGAATACTGAATGTCCTTCATACGCCCCTGGACGTCGGTGATGCTCTCCGGCACCGGCCCGAGCGCACTCCACAAGTCGACCTGGAATGCGAGCGTGTCCTGACGCGGTGTCGTCTGAACCACTTCGTAGAGCGGCGTATTCGACATCAGGCCACCGTCCCAGAAGTACTCGCCATCGATCTCCACCGCGGCAAAACCAGGCGGCAGCGCACCGGACGCGATGAAGTGCTCGGCGCGCAGTGTCATGCGCGTATTGTCGAAGTAAGCGAAATTGCCGGTGCCGACATTCACCGCACCGACCGACACGCGCAATTCGCGCGCGTTGATCCGGTCGAAATCGCACAGGCGCTCGAGCGTCGCCTTGAGCGGCGTGGTGTCGTAGTAGCTGGCAGTTTGCGGAGACCCGGAGACACTCGGCAAAGGCGGCGGAAAGCGCGGCACGAAAAAGCCCTTCTGTCCTTCGATGATCGCGCCCATCGCCTGCATCGCCGTGAAGGCCTTGCGCACGGCATCGGTGGAATTGAACAGTGCGTGCTCGACGAACGGCGGCAACGGCGGCCCAAATGCCGGCTGACAGATCGTTTCCCAGAACTCCCGCAGACGCGCCACACGATGCTCGGGCGCGTTGCCGGCAATGATCGCGGTATTCAACGCGCCGATCGAAATACCCGCGAGCCAGGTTGGCCGGATGCCTGCTTCGTCGAGCCCCTGGTACACACCGGCCTGATAGGCGCCCAGTGCGCCACCGCCCTGGAGCATCAGCGCGATCGATTCGTACTTCGGCAGATCGACGGGGGCGATCGATCGGGCTTTGCCGGTCGCCTGCGCTTTTGCCTTTGCGGGCGCATCGCTATTTCCGTCGCGCGCGCTCGCGCGTGCCTGTCCGGTGTTGTTTCGCGTCATTACGATGCTCCTTTTCACCTGTCCGTGCAGCTCGCGTAGTCAATCTACCCGCCATGACTCACGATGACAGAACGACCGGGCGAGGCCGTTCAGAAGAATGCAAGGTCACAACCACGGCTGTTATTGTGCATGAAGCACGCACGACGCGGCGCTAACCTGCACTGCGCGGACCCGTGGTCCCACAGACTCGTGCGGATCGGATTAAGCTGTCGGATTGCGATCGATTACTTTCGAAGGAGACGCGAATGAATTACCGGCGACTCGGCCGCTCCGGCCTGCAAGTCAGCGAACTGTCCATCGGCTCATGGGTCACGTACGGCAATCAGGTCGATCGCGGTGCCGCCCGCGAATCGCTTGCGGCGGCGCGCGATGCGGGCGTCAATTTCTTCGACAACGCCGAGGTCTATGCGAGCGGCCAGTCGGAGGAAATCATGGGCCACGCACTGAAGGAGCTGGGGTGGTCGCGTGTCAGCTACATCGTGTCCACCAAGTTCTTCTGGGGATTGAATGAAGCGCCCAACCAGTATCACACGCTGAACCGCAAGTACCTGCTCAACGCAATCGATGCTTCGCTGAAACGCCTGCAACTCGACTACGTCGATCTCGTGTTCTGCCACCGGCCCGATCCGAACACGCCTGTCGAAGAAACGGTCTGGGCGATGAGCGACATGATTTCGCGTGGCAAGGCGCTGTACTGGGGAACCTCGGAGTGGAGCGCCGATGAGATCCGTGCCGCTTACGAAATCGCGGAACGGCATCATCTTCACAAACCTGTCATGGAGCAGCCGCAATACAACCTGTTCCATCGCCGGCGCGTCGAGCAGGAATACAAGCGGCTCTATGACGACATCGGACTTGGTCTGACCACATGGAGTCCGCTTGCATCGGGCTTGCTGACCGGCAAGTACCGTAACGGCGTACCCGCCGACAGTCGCGCGCAATTGCAGGGCTACGACTGGCTGCGCAAGCAGGTCACCGACGCCGGCAAGAACGATGTGGTCGGCAAGCTCGGCAGCGTGGCGGACGAACTCGGTTGTTCGGTGGGGCAACTGGCTATCGCGTGGATTCTCAAGAATCCGCATGTGAGCACGGTGATCACCGGCGCTTCGCGCGTGGAGCAGATCGCCGAGAACATGAAGGCACTGGATGTCGCCGCAAAAATCACGCCAGAGCTCAAGTTGAAGATCGAGGAGATCGTTGGCGATACAGAGGCATAGCGCGCGATGTGCGAGCAGTGGCGTTAGCGTTCGCTGAAGCTCGCCGGTGCAGGACGCCGGTGCGTGTCGCGTACAATACGCGGCCGCACCGAAGTACGCGGCGGCGGTCCCGCGACATGACAGATGCCGCAAAGATCCGCCGACACCTCCGATTCATCGTTTTACGCCCGCTTCACGCGAAACCATGCTCAGCTACCGCCATGCCTTTCATGCAGGAAATCACGCCGACGTTCTGAAACACGCGATCGTCGTGCAATTGCTGCGCTATCTCGAGCAGAAAGACAAGTCGTACTGGTACATCGATACGCACGCCGGCGCTGGCGTGTATTCGCTGAAGGAAGGCTACGCGACGAAGACCGCCGAATTCGAAACCGGCATCGGAAAACTGTGGGCGCGCCAGGATCTGCCGCCCGTGCTTGCCGAGTATGTGAATGAAGTCGCGGCGCTCAATGCCGACGGCCAGTTGCGCTATTACCCGGGCTCGCCTTATCTGGCATGGCGGCTGATGCGCGAACAGGACCGCATGCGGCTGTTCGAAATGCATAGCACCGAGATCGACGTGCTACGCCACAACTTCCGCGATGCCGGTCGCCGGGCGCTGCTCTATTCCGGCGATGGTTTCGAGGGCATCAAGGCGCTGCTGCCGCCCCCACCCCGTCGTGCACTGGTGCTGATCGACCCTTCGTACGAGGACAAGCGCGACTATCACCGGGCGCTTGTCTGTGTCGAAGAAAGCTTGCGGCGTTTTGCGAATGGTACCTATGCGGTCTGGTATCCGCAGGTCACGCGCCTCGAGTCGCAACGCTTCCCCGATCAGTTAAAACGTCTGCAGGAACGCAACTGGCTGCACGTCTCCCTGACGATCGGCAAACCGCCCACAGACGGTTTCGGACTCTTTGGCAGCGGCATGTTCATCCTGAATCCGCCGTATACGCTCGCGAAAGCGATGAAAGAGACGTTGCCGTGGCTCGTCGATGCACTGGGTCTGGATGCAGCGGCCCAGTTCAAGATCGAGCATCGCGGCGATTGACGGTGTTGGGATTGTTGCGGCGTCTTTCGATGTGGCGAACGACACTTCGGATATTGATGCGCGATCTGCGCCAGTCGGAACACTGCTCTATTGCGGCGACGATGGAATCCGCAGGCGTGGTTTCGAAGTCGACTGCGGCTGGGTGCCCGTCGGCAACTCGATATAGGGCGCAACGATAACCGGCGGCGACGCATTGGGCGCGAGTTCCGTCGGCGTTGCAATGGGTTGCGCCTCAACGATGCGCGCATGCGAAAGCGGCGCGGTTTGCAGCACGGTGCCGCTTTGCCCATCGCTGATGCCTTTCTGCGTATCGAGGATCAACGGCTGTCCTCCGCCCGTCGATAGCGCGAACGCTACCTCTGCGGTCAGAGCCGCCATGGCGGTAAGGGAAGCCGGCAAAAGACGAAGCAAGCGGATCGGGATCATAGCGAACCGGATAACCAGTGATATATGGGGTGCCGTCGAAAACGCCTTACCTTACCCCTGGTGGCCAGGTTCAGGCTAGAACAATACGCGGCGACGTGAGATTCACAGGTTCCAGATATGACGAAGCCCCGCACGTGGCGGGGCTTCCAGGCTTCACTGCCGCGCGGCAACAAGCGCCGCTCGCGAGCAGATGTGCTTACAGCGAGTAGCCGCTGGTTTCGAGCGAACGGATGCGTTGCTCAAGCTGGACGATGTCGGTCGACGACGCCAGATAAGCCTCGCGGCGGTTACGTTCAGCAGATTCAAACCAGTTGCTCAGTTTTTCAACAACGTAGGCAATCATGATGTTTCTCCAAGGATCAGTATGAACCCCTGGTGGAAACATCATCAGGGATTTCCCTTAAAAGGGTTAACCCGAATTATAGCCTTCCGGTGTTGTTTTGCTAGTGAAATGCTCGACTGATGTGCATTCCGTTTTGGAATGGTGCAGGGTTTTTCTCCCACCAAGTTGTTGATTTCAAAGAATGTTGATTTACTTCAAGCAGTTGGTGTGGAAATTTTGTCTAGAATTCGCACCAATATAGCGCATTTGCGTTGCGCGGTTGCAACGCTCTATCGATTGGGTTGCACCGCACCCTCAATCGGCGTGACAGCCCGCTACGGGCATTGCCGCTGTATTGGCCAGTCGCTCGAGAATCGGACAATCCGGCCGCGAATCGCCATGACAATGCGCGGCAAGGTGGGCGAGCGTGTCGCGCATTTCGGTCAGCTCCGCAATCCGGCGATCAAGCTCGGTCACATGTTCAAGTGCAATCGACTTCACCTCGGCGCTCGCGCGCGAGCGGTCTTGCCAGAGCGCCAGCAACTTGCGAATATCCTCGACCAGAAAGCCAAGACGGCGCGCTTGACGGATGAAACGCAACGAGTGAACCTCCGGCGCACTGTAAATGCGGTAGCCCGCTGCCGTACGCGCCTTGGCGCTCAGAAGTCCAACGCTCTCGTAGTAGCGGATCATTTTTGCTGTAACGCCTGACTCACGTGCTGCCTCACCGATATTCATCGCTCTATCCTCCAATCGACTGTTTTTATGCTACACCTTCCTACGGTGGGAAGGTGTATGGTTGTTCTGGAGATCGGCAAATCGGATGTGTGCCGCTCGTCGTGTCTCCATGTCCGTTTCTATTTTTATGAGGTTATTCGATGACAATCGAATTCAAAGTTGAAGGCATGAGCTGCCAGCATTGCGTGGCAGCCGTTACCGAGGCGATCCGCGAGCAGGACGCTACAGCCGGTGTGCGTGTGGACCTCGCGGCCGGTCGCGTTGCAGTCGATTCGCAACAGACGCCGGATGTATTGAAGGCTGCGATCGCCGACGCCGGCTACGTCGTGGTCGACACGCAAGCCACGGCAAACTGATCGAGGAACGAAGCTGAATGTTCACCGTTGCGATCATTGGCGCTTCGGGTCTGCTTGGACGTGCCGTCATCGATGAACTCGCGCGTGAGCGCGACTGGCGGGTCATCCCGACTGCATTCCGGCGCACAGCCGCGCACATGGTTTCTCTCGACATTCGAGATGCCGGGGCCGTAGCGCAGTTTGTGGAGCGCGAAGCGCCGGATGCGATTGTGATTGCGGCCGCGGAGCGTCGCCCCGATGTGTGCGAACTCGAACCTCTACAGGCGCGCGCGTTGAATGTCGATGCTGTGCGTACAGTGGCGACGGCGGCCAACCGGGTCGGCGCGTGGGCCCTGTCTATCTCGACCGATTATGTTTTCGACGGTACCCGGCCGCCCTATCGTTGTGATGATTCACCGTCGCCGATCAACGCTTACGGCTGGAGCAAAGAGGAAGGTGAGCGCGCACTGCTCGATACCGCCAGGAAAGGTTGCGTGCTGCGTTTGCCGCTGCTTTATGGGCCGATTGTCGACTGGCAGGAATCGGCAGTGACTAGCCTTGTGCCGGCGATTGCGGCATCAGCGGACGCTGCGTCCGCTGTCATGGACGCGTGGGCGATCCGTTACCCAACCTATACGCCTGACGTCGCGTTTGTCATCAAGCAGTTGCTCACATGGCATTCGCGTGGAAAGGGTATCTGCGGCATCGCGCAGTGGTCGGGTGATGAACCCATGACGAAACACGATATTGCGGTGCGTCTCGCCGACGCGCTGCAACTGAACGCCAATCTGATTCGCCAGACGACGCCGGTTGACTCAACACCTCGGCCACGTGACTGCCATCTGGATTCGAGTCGTCTGGAGAGTTTGGGTATCGGTCGCCGTACATCCTTCGATGTGGCGATCAGACAGGTACTGACGAAATTCCCATGGAACAGGGATATCGAGACTTGAGAGTTGACGCTCGCGCTGTGTGCGGGGTATTTCGGTTGCGTTCGTCGAGATGAGCGAACAACAAGCTGGGGCGGTGGCCGCCCCCGGGGTGAAGTACCGGGGGGCGTCGT